>NZ_JBFUCI010000062.1:0-20751 GCF_056405335.1 Variovorax sp. P1_H12_2 | reverse complement strand
GCAATAGACGACCGGCACCACCACCAGCGTCAGCAGCGACGAGGTGATGACGCCGCCGATCACGGCCTGGCCCATCGGCGCGCGCTGCTCGGAGCCTTCGCTCACGGCGAAGGCCAGCGGCACCATGCCGAAGATCATCGCCAGCGTGGTCATGAGGATCGGGCGCAGCCGCACGCGGGCCGCCAGCAGCAGGGCCTCGGCGCGCGGCAGCCCCGGGATCGGCGTGCCGTCCTCGGCGACGCCGGGCTCGCGCGAACGGATCGCGAAGTCGACCAGCAGGATGGCGTTCTTGGTCACCAGGCCCATCAGCATCACGACGCCGATGATCGAGAACATCGACAGCGTCGAGCGGAAGATCAGGAGCGCCAGCACCACGCCGATCAGGGTCAGCGGCAGCGCGGTCATGAGCGCCAGCGGCTGCAGGAAGCTCCTGAACTGGCTGGCCAGGATCATGTAGATGAAGATCACCGCCAGCGCCAGCGCCGAGACCGCATAGCCGAAGGACTCCTGCATGTTCTTGGTCGAGCCGCTGAACTGCCAGCCGTAGCCCGGCGGGAACGCGATCCCGGCCAGCGCGGCGCGGACGTCGGCCGAGACCTCGCCGGCCGAGCGGCCGTCGACGTTGGCGTTGATGCTCACCTCGCGCGCCAGCGCGCGGCGGTTGATCTGGTTCGGGCCGGCGGATTCGCGCACCTCGGCCACCTGCGCCAGRCGCACGATGCGGCTCGAGCCGTCGGCGTTGGCGCCCACCGCGGTGCTCAGGAAGGGCAGGCGGGCCAGGTCGGCCGGCGAATTGCGCACCTCGGGTGCCAGCCGCACGTTGACGTCGTAGGTCTGGTCGTCGGGCGCACGCCAGTTGCCCACCGTGGTGCCGGCCACCAGCGTGCGCAGCGCGGCCGCGATCGGCGCCACGCCGAGGCCGAGGTCGGAGGCGGCATCGCGCCGGATCACCACGCTGACCGTGGGCTTGTCGGGCTTCAGGCTGGAGTCGAGGTCGACCAGGCCGGGGATCGGGCGGATCGATTCCATCACKYGKCGGGTGAGGCGCTCGAGTTCCTTCAGGTCGGGCCCCTGGAGCGAGAACTCGATCGGCTTGTTGCCGCCGACCGAGTCGCGCAGGCCGACGTGCGTGACCGTGATGCCGGGAATCGATCGCAGCCGCTCGCGCAGCACCGTGGACATCTGGTCGACGCTGCGGCTGCGCGAGCGGCGGTCGACCAGCCGCACGTAGAGGCTCGCGTAGATCTTGCCCTGCGCGTCGCCGCTGTTGATGGTGGTGAGCGTGTAGCGCACCTCGGGCATCTCGCGCAGCACCGTCTCGACCTGGCGCGCCTTGGCCTCGGTCACCTCGAGCGAGGAGCCGACCGGGGTGTAGAAGCTGATCGAGGTCTCGGAGAAGTCGGCCTTGGGCACGAATTCGGTGCCCAGCAGCGGCACCATGAAGATGCTGGCGATGAAGATGCCCAGGGCCGCCAGCACGGTGGCCAGCTTGTGCACCAGCGCCCAGCGCAGGATGCCCTGGTAGCCCTCGGCGAGGCGCTCGGTGGCGCGGTCGAACCAGCCGGTSACGCGGCCGATGGTCTTGTCGTAGAAGTCGACCGGCGCCTCGTTCTTGCCGTGCTTGTCGATGGCGGGGTCGTGCCAGATGCTCGACAGCATCGGGTCGAGCGTGAAGCTCACGAACATCGAGATCATCACGGCGGCCACGATCGTGATGCCGAACTCGTGGAAGAACTTGCCGATGATGCCTTCCATGAAGCCGATCGGCAGGAACACCGCGACGATCGACAGCGTGGTGGCCAGCACCGCCAGGCCGATCTCCTGGGTGCCGTCGAGCGAGGCGCGGAAGGGCCCCTTGCCCATCTGCACGTGGCGCACGATGTTCTCGCGCACCACGATCGCGTCGTCGATCAGGAGGCCCACGCACAGCGACAGCGCCATCAGCGTGATCATGTTGATCGTGAAGCCGAACATCGCCATGAACCAGAAGGTGCCGATCAGCGCGATCGGCAGCGTCAGGCCGGTGATCACGGTCGAGCGCCACGAGTTCAGGAACAGGAACACGATCAGCACCGTGAGCAGGGCGCCTTCGATCAGCGTCTGGCGCACGTTCTCGACCGCGACCCGAATCGGGCGCGAGGCGTCCCCGATGGGTTCGAGCCGCACGCCCGGCGGCAGCTGCGGCTTGATCTCGGCGATCGCCTTCACGAGCCCGTCGACCACCTGGATGGTGTTCTCGTCCTGCGCCTTCTGCACCGACAGCAGCAGCGTGCGCTGGCCGTTGTAGAGCGCCAGGCTGTCGATCTCCTGGGCGCCGTCGCGCACGGTSGCGACCTGGTCGACCCGGATCGGCGCGCCGSCCTTGCGGGCGACGATGATGCGGCCGAAGTCCTCGGGYCGYTCCATGCGGGCRTCGATCTGSACCACGCGGTCCTGYTCGAGCGAGCGCACCGAGCCGACCGGCAGCGCCTGGTTCTCGCTGCGCACCGCGTCCACCACCTGGCTGGCGCTGACGCCGAAGGCCTCCATCGCCTGCGGATTGAGATAGATGTTGATCTCGCGCTTGGTGCCGCCGACCAGCGTGACGGAGCCGACGCCGCGCACGTTCTCCAGGCGCTTCTTGAGCACCTGGTCGGCCCAGTTGGTGAGCTCGACCGCGCTGGGCTGCTGCTCCTTCGGCCCTTCGGGCAGCACCGCCACCGACCAGACGGCGCGCGAGGCCGGGTCGAAGCGCAGCACGCGCGGGTCCTTCACCTCGTCGCGGAACAGCGGCCGCACGCCGGCCACCTTCTCGCGCACGTCCTCGGCCGCCTTGCGGCCGTCGACATAGAGCTGGAACTCGATGATGACGACCGACTGGCCTTCATAGCTGCGCGAGGTCAGCGCGTTGATGCCGGCGATCGAGTYGACGCCTTCCTCGATCTTCTTGGTGACCTCGCTCTCGACGATCTCGGGCGAGGCGCCGGGGTACTCGGTGATCACCACCACCACCGGGAAATCGATGTTCGGAAACTGGTCGACCTGCAGCCGCTGGTAGGAGAAGGCGCCCAGCACCACCAGGGCGAGCATCAACATGGTCGCGAAGACCGGGTTCTTGAGACTGACGCGGGTGAACCACATGCCGTGCCAGCCTCAGGGTGCGCTGCGCGCTGAAGGAACGGCGGTCGGCGCGGTGCCCGTGGCGACCGGCGTCAGCCGCACCGCCGTGCCCTGGCGCAGCGGGCCGAGGCTGCCGGCCACCACCACCGCGCCGTCGTCGATGCCGCGCACCGAGACCATCGTCTGGCCGTCGAAYTGGCCGCGCAGGCCGGTCTCGACCGGWCGGTGCACGATGCGKCCGTCGACCACCATCTGCACGTAGGGYGCCGGCTTGTCGGTGCGCACCGCGCTCAGCGGCAGGGCCAGCGTTTCGGTGCGGCCGACGTCGATCGTGCCCTGCGCGAACAGSCCCTGGCGRAAGCCSGTGSWGCGGTCGAGCCGCAGGTAGACCAGCACGCTGCGGCTGCCCGCCTGCGCGCTCGGGTTGACCCGCGCCACGCTGGCGCCGACGCTGCGKTCGCCGCTCTTCGGGTCGGTCGCGCCGCTGCCCTCGATCTGCAGGCTGGCGCGCTGGCCGACGCGCACCGCGACTGAGTCGGCCGCGGCCAGCGTGGCCTCGACCTCGATGCGGCTCAGGTCCACCACTTCGATGATCTTGGCATCGATCCCGACGCGCTCGCCCGATTGGGCGAAGCGCTGCGCCACCTGGCCCGCGATCGGGCTCTTGAGCACGGTGTCGTCGAGCGACTTGCGGGTCATCTCGACCGCCGCCAGCGCGGCGCGGTGGGTCGACAGCGCCGAATTGAGATTCGACTGCGAGGTCTCGAGCGCGGTCCGGGAGATGAAGCCCTGATCGACCAGCGCCTTGTTGTTGTCGAAGGTGCGCTGCGCCACCTCGGCCTGGGCGCGGGCCGAATCGGCCTGCTCCTGGGCCTGGCGCAGGCGCGACTGGTATTCGATCGGGTCGATGCGCGCGATCACCTGGCCCGCCGCGACCGTGTCGCCCTCGCGCACCGCGAGCCCGATCAGCTCGCCGGCGACACGGGCCTTGACCTGTGCCGAATCGACCGCCCTGAGCGTGCCCGAGACCGGCAGCGTTTCGGCGAGCTCGCGGCGCGCGACCCGCACCACGTCGGCCGGCGAGAGTTCCACCACGGTCTCGGCCGCGGGTGCGCCGGCCGTCAGCTTGGCCTGCTGCGCCTTGCGCGCGCCAAGGGCGCGCAGCGCGCCGCCTACGAGAAGCACCAGGATCAGCGCCGCGACGGCCCACTTCATCGTTCTTTTCATGCGGCAGCCTTCGGCGGCAGGCTGAGGCCGTGCAGCACGGTCTCGGCCTGGAGCGCCAGGTATTTCTCGGGGTCGATGTCGGATTTCTCGTCGAAGCAGATGGCGGGCGAGTGCTTGGTGAGCATCAGGAAGATCATCGGCGCGATGACGGTGTAGATCGCGAGGTCGACGTCGACCGGCGCGAACTCGCCACTGTCGACGCCGCGCTGGACGATGCGCCGCAGCAGCCTGTGGCCCGGCTGCACCACTTCGCGGCGATAGAACTCGGCCAGTTCGGGAAAGTTCCGGCCCTCGCTCATCATCAGCTTCGTCAGGCCCGAGGCCTTGGTCGAGCCGACGCGTTCCCACCAGATCCGCATGCAGTAGCGCAGCATGTCGGCGGTGCTGCCTTCGTACTCGTCGAACTCGCGGTTCCACTCGGTGAAGCGGCCGGCCAGGTTCTCGATCACGACGGCTTTGAACAGCTCTTCCTTGCTCTGGAAGTAAAGGAAGAGGGTGCCCTTGGAGACGCCGGCGCGGACCGCGACCTCCTCCGAGCGGGTGGCGGCGAAGCCTTTCTCGACGAACAGGTCCAGCGCCGCCTCCAGCAACTCGCCCGGACGGGCCTCCTTGCGCCGCTCGCGCTTGGCGCTCACGGGACACAACTTGTCCTTGAGGAATCGGGGAGCGGGCATGTGAATTAATGACTGACGGGTTAGTAATGTAGTGAGGCCGGTGCGGGGCGTCAAGCCGGCACAATGCGGAGTTCGTCTCGACCTTCGCCGGAGTTGCCATGCCCTCGCCATCCTCGCCAACCGAATCCATCGTCCTCGGCGGTGGCTGCTTCTGGTGCACCGAAGCGGTGTTCGACCGCGTGCAGGGCGTGCTGGATGTGGAGTCCGGCTACAGCAACGGACAGGTCGTGAACCCGAGCTACGACCAGGTCTGCACCGGCCGCACCGGCCATGCCGAAGTCGTCAAGGTGGCTTTCGACCCGTCGCAGATCGCTTTGCGCGAGATCCTCGAGATCTTCTTCGTGGTGCACGACCCGACCACCCTCAACCGCCAGGGCAACGACGCCGGCACCCAGTACCGCAGCGGCATCTACTACACCGACGAGGCGCAGAAGCAAGTGGCCGAGGAGGTGATCCGCGAGATCGCCGACGGCGGAACCTACCGTTCGCCGATCGTGACCGAGGTCGCGCCGCTGGCCAACTACTCGACCGCCGAGGCCTACCACCAGGACTACTTCCTGAACCACCCGGACCAGGGCTACTGCGCCTTCGTGGTCGGGCCCAAGGTCGAGAAGTTTCAGAAGACCTTCGCGGCCCGCGTGAAAGCTTGAAACCTCGCGGGACAGACCAAGAAACTGCGAAGCAGTTTTTGCTCTGTCCTCGACCAACCTGAAACTTCGCGGGACAGACCAAGAAACTGCGAAGCAGTTTTTGCTCTGTCCTCGACTGACTAAAGATGCCTTTTGCCCAGCGCACCCTCCGCAGCCGCACCCTGTTGTGCGCGCTGGCGTTCGCGCTGTGGGCCGCGACCACGCTGGGCCTGCTGCACAGCGCGC
The DNA here is from genome assembly GCF_056405335.1 of Variovorax sp. P1_H12_2. Taxonomy (NCBI): domain Bacteria; kingdom Pseudomonadati; phylum Pseudomonadota; class Betaproteobacteria; order Burkholderiales; family Comamonadaceae; genus Variovorax; species Variovorax sp. P1_H12_2. The sequence continues at coordinate 14,876 of NZ_JBFUCI010000062.1, read as the reverse complement.
TTCACGGTTCGCCGCCGGCAGCGTCGGCCGCTGTCTCCGCGCAGGTCGACGAGGCTGCGGCCTCGCACGGCCTGTCCGCGCTCTTCGGTGTCCACACCGAGGCCGAGTGCCGGCTCTACGACCAGTTGTCCCACGGGTCGGCCGCGCCTTGCGTGCCCCCGGTCTTCCTGCCGGTGCTGCTGCCGGCCGCCAGCTTCGTCTGGCTCGAGGGCGAAGTCTTCGCCCGCTGGATCGCGCTGTTCGACGCGCGCGGTCCGCCTTCCGCTCGCTGAATCCCCCTGCCTTCCGGTTGCCGACCCCGCCTGGCGGGGCGCGGCCGGCTGTTCATCGATTCAACGAGTGTTCCTTCATGACTTTCCTTTTTCATCGCCATGGCGTTGGCGCCGCGGTGCTGTCCTTCCTGTCCTGCGCCGCCGGCGGCGCCTGGGCGCAAGCCTCTCCTGGCGCACCGGCGCCCTCGCTCGGCGAGATCACCGTCACCGGCAATCCGCTCGGCGCCAGCGACCTGATCGTGCCGACCACGTCGCTCGCGAACGAAGCCCTGCTGCTGCGTTCCCAGTCCACCCTCGGCGAGACGCTGAACGGCCTGCCGGGCGTCAACAGCACCTACTTCGGTCCCAACGCGAGCCGGCCCACGATCCGCGGCCAGGACGGCGACCGCATCCGCATCCTGCAGAACGGCGGCAGCGCGCCCGACGCCTCGGCCCTGAGCTACGACCACGCCGTGCCGGTCGATGCGCTGGTGACGGACCGGCTCGAGGTGCTGCGCGGACCGGCCGCGCTGCAGTACGGAGGGAGTGCGGTCGGCGGCGTGGTCAACGTGATCGACAACCGCATCCCGACCGAACCGATCGAGGGCTTCGGCGGCCGCGCCGACCTGGGCTACGCCACCGGCAACCGCGAGAAGGCGGGCGGCGTGGTGCTCGAAGGCGGCACCGACCGCTATGCGCTGCACGTCGATGCCTTCCGGCGCGATTCCGACGACGTCTCGGTGCCGATCGAACTGGGCTGCGAGAAGCCCGGGCATCTCGGTTTCGCGCGCAAGATCTGCAACTCGGCCAACCAGGCCGACGGCGGCGCCTTCGGCGGCACGCTGTTCTTCGACCAGGGCTGGATCGGCGCCTCGGCCAGCACCTACCGCAGCACCTACGGCACCGTGGCCGAGCCCGACGTCACGATCGGCATGAAGTCCGACCGCTACGCGCTCGAGGGCGAATGGCGGCCCGGTGGCTTCTTCAGCAGCGTCCATGCCAAATTCAGCCGCACCGAGTACCGCCACACCGAGTACGAGGGCCCGTTGCCTGGCACCACCTTCACCAACGACAGCAACGACCTGCGCATCGAGGCGCGGCACCGCAAGATCGGCGATCTCGAGGGCATGGTCGGCTTCACCAGCGAGAGCGGCCGTTTCTCGGCCAATGGCGAGGAGGCCTTCGCGCCGAACAGCCGCACCAAGGCCAATGCGCTGTTCCTGCACGAGGAGCTCGGCACCTCGTGGGGGCGGCTGAGCTTCGGCGCCCGCACCGAGCAGGTCAAGGTGCAATCGCTCGGCGATCCGTCCAGCCCGGAGGTCACGCGCTTCTTCGTCGGCGAGCGCGACTTCCACCCGAGCAGCGCCGCCTTCGGTGGGCTGGTGAACCTGTCGCCGCAATGGCAGCTGACCTCGAACCTCGCCTACACCGAGCGGGCGCCGAAGGACTACGAGCTGTTCGCCAACGGCCCCCACCTGGCGACCGCGGCCTGGGAGACCGGCGACCCGAACCTCAAGGTGGAGAAGTCGACCGGCCTGGACCTGGGCGCCCAATGGAAGTCCGGCGCCCACACGGCCAAGGTGAACGCCTACGCGACCCGCTTCAGCAACTACATCGGGCTCACCGCCACCGGCAACGTGCGCAGTGCCGACGGCGAACTCAATCCACCGCCGATCGAGACGGCGGACGGGCAATTGCTGTTCCCCGAGGTGTTCGCCGACTACGTCTACCACGGGGTGCGAGCCCGCTTCACCGGCCTCGAGGCCAACGGCAACCTGCAACTGCTCGGCGCCGACGGCTTCTCGCGCCCGGCTGACGGCTCCACGCTCGACCTCGAGTGGCGCGGCGACCTGGTGCGCGCCACCAACACCGACACCAACGAGCCGCTGCCGCGCATCGCGCCGTGGCGCATCGGCAGCACGCTGGCCTATGGCAACGGCCCCTGGAGCGCGCGCCTGGGCTTCGACTACTACGCGGCGCAGAACCGCGTGCCGCCGCTGGGCGACCGCGCGACCGAGGCCTACACGCTCTGGGCCGCGTCGGTCAGCTACCAGATGCGGGTGCAGCGCGCCAATCTCACCTGGTATGCGCGCGTCGACAACATCGGCAACGCGCTGGCCTACAGCGCGACCTCGATCCTGACGACCACGGTGTACCCCAATGCGCCGCTGCCGGGGCGCAGCCTGAAGGTGGGATTGCGGGCGACGTTCTAGGTGGCTGGCCCCCACGCTCCCCCACTGCGTGTGGGTCGCTGCCCCCCGAGGGGGAGTCTGCAGGCCGCCCGTTTGCGCGAAGCGCGGACTTCGCCGCGCTGGCGGCCCGGCGCCGGCCTGGGCCTCGGCTATTCTCGACGGGCATGAATGGTCCCGTCGTTTCCTCGCTGCTGCCCGTGGTGTTCCTCATCGCGGCCGGCTACCTGGCGGGGAGGCTTCGCTGGATCCAGGGCGGTGCGGTCAAGGACCTGTCGAACCTGGTGTTCCTGCTGCTGGCGCCGCCGCTGCTGTTCCGCTCGATGAGCACGGTGCGCCTGGAGCAACTGAGCCTGAAGCCGGTGGCGGCCTATTTCGTCGCCGCCGGCCTGATCTTCGCGGCCACGCTGGCGTGGCGCGGCTTCAACCGCACCGGCGTCGTGCTGGCGCTCGCCAACACCTACAGCAACACCGTCATGATCGGCATTGCGCTGGTGGGCCTGGCCTACGGGCCCGAGGGCATGGTGGTGCTGCTGACGCTGATCTCGCTGCATTCGCTGGTGCTCCTGACCAGCGCCACCGTGTTCCTCGAGCTCGCGGTGGCGCACGAGGACGCGCAGCGCCACGCGTCGGGCCGGGAGGGGCGGCGCGCGATGGCACGCGCCGTGGCGCGCGCGCTGCGCAACGCGATCATCCATCCGGTGCAGGCGCCGATCCTGCTGGGCCTGCTGTTCGCGCAGACCGGGCTCGCGATTCCCGAGGCGCTGGACAAGCCGATCGCCTTGCTCGGGCAGGCCTTCAGCCCGGTGGCCCTGGTGCTCGTCGGCATCACGCTGGCGCTGACGCCGGTGGGCCTGCACTGGCGCAACGCGCTGACCCAGGCGCTGGTCAAGAACCTGGTGCATCCGGCGCTGGTGGCGGTGCTCGGCTGGGCCTTCGGCCTGCGCGGCCTGCCGCTGACCGTGATGGTGGTGGCCGCCGCGCTGCCGATCGGCGCCAACGTGTTCCTGTTCGCGCAGCGCTACCGGACCTCGGAAGCGCTGATCACCGCGAGCGTGGTGGTTTCGACGGTCATGGCGCTGGCGACGCTCTCCATTGTGATGGCGGTCGCGGGCCGGCTCTGAGCCCGGCCGAACCTCAGGGCGCCAGCCGTTCGCGCACCCAGTCGCCACCTTCGCGGCGATAGCGCAGCCGGTCGTGCAGCCGGCTCTTGCGGCCCTGCCAGAACTCCCAGCGGTCGGGTTCCAGCCGGAAGCCGCCCCAGTGCGGCGGCCGCGGCGGCGAGAGCAGGTGCTTCGCGGCCTGCACCGCGGCGTTCTTCACGAGCACGTCGCGCCCGCTGATGACCTCGCTCTGCGGGCTGGCCCAGGCGCCGATGCGGGAGTCGAGCGGGCGGCTCGCGAAGTAGGCGTCGCTCTCGGCGGCGTCGACCTTGCGGACCCGTCCCTCGATGCGCACCACGCGCTCGAGCTCGACCCAATGGAACTGCAGCGCCGCATAGGGATTGCCGGCCAGCTCCTGGCCCTTGCGGCTCTGGTAGTTGGTGTACCAGACGACGCCGCGGGCGCCGTAGCCCTTGATCAGCACGATGCGGGTGGAGGGGCGCAGGTCGCCGCCGACGGTGGCCAGGGTCATCGCGTTGGGTTCGGGCACCTGGGCGTCGATCGCCTCGGCAAGCCAGCGTTCGAACAGGTCGAGCGGGTCGGCGGCGCTGCTGGTTTCGTCGAGCGCGGCGCGCTCGTAGCTTTTGCGCAGTGCGGCCAGCGATTCGTTGGTTGAACTCATGGCGCCATTGTTGCGCAAGCCAAGCGGAGATACTGCGGGCCATGAACGCCGTGCCCGAAATTCGACCACCGACTGTCATCGTCCTCGCCTCCGGAAGCGGCGAGCGCTTCCGCGCCGCCGGCGGCGCCGGCCACAAGCTGCAGGCGATGCTGRCCGGCGCCACGGTGCTGGACCACACGCTGGCGGCGGTGCGCGCGAGCGGCCTGCCCTGGCATCTGGAGGACGCCGGCCACCCCGGCATGGGCGACTCGATCGCCGCCGCCGTGCGGGCCACGGCCGATGCCGCGGGCTGGCTGATCCTGCCGGCCGACCTGCCGCTGGTGCAGCCCGCGACCCTGAACGCCGTGGCGCGTGCGCTGGGTCCGGCGGTGCAGGCGGCACAGCCGCACTACGGCGGCCAGCGCGGCCATCCGGTGGGCTTCGCCGCCAGCTGCTTCGACCCGCTTTCGCAGCTGTCGGGCAACCAGGGCGCTGCCCCCGTGCTGCGTGCGCTCAGGGAGGCAGGGCAGGTGGCCGACATCGAGGTCGACGACATCGGTGTCGTGACCGACATCGACACCCCCGAAGAACTCGCGCGCGCCGAGGCCTTGATCAAGGCGCGGCTTGGCTAACGCTTCAGGCCGGCGCCGGGCCGCCCCAAGGCGGCCTGCGGCCCCCTCGGGGGGCAGCGACCCACACGCAGTGGGGGAGCGTGGGGGCTAGCTAGCTCCGGGCGATGATCCCGCAGGCGACGCGCGGGCCGGAGTTGCCGGCCGGCTGGGTCGTGAAGTCGTCGCGGTCGCGGTGCACCACCAGCGCGCGGCCGATCACGTTGTTGGCGGCGCCTTCGGTCATCGAGATGTTGTGCACGTCGACGCTGAAACGCGCCACGCCGGCGGCGTCGGCCACCAGGCTCGGCAGCTCGCCCGCATGGCTGCCGGGCGCGGCGAACTTGCCGTGCGTGCCGCCGGCCGGATTGAAGTGGCCGCCCGAGGCATTGCCGTTGTCGCCGCAGTCGCCCTTTTCGTGGATATGGAAGCCGTGCTCGGTGCCCGGCGCAAAGCCACGGACCTCGCCCTTGACGCGCACGCCGTGGTCGAGCGCCGTGAATGTCACCTTGCCCACGGTCGGATTCGGCGAGATCGCGCCGGTCGGCGCGAGCTCGGCGGTGGCGCCGGCCTTGGGGCCCAGGGTGCCGCAGGCCGCGAGCAGGCCGGCCGCGACGACGGCGAGGGCAGGGACGATGTGGCGAGGGCGCATGATCAAGTTACTCCTTGGTTTTCTGGGTTGACGCTGAAGGGTACATCGCAGCGGCAGGCTCGCCGCTGTCGGCCGATGCCGACAGGCGCGAATCCGCCAGCCTGACCAGCCGTGCCAGCGCGGCATCGTGGATCGCATGGCGCCGCAGCTCGAGCAGGGTCTGGTGCGCATAGTCCAGCGAGCTGCCGTAGCGGCCGACCGCGGTCTTGAAGATCAGGGCGTAGCGCTCGTCGCTCAACTCCCCGGTGAAGTTGGGGCTGTGCCGCGACAGCGTGAAGGCCAGCGCACGCACCGTCGAATGGGGCGTCGCGCACTCGAGCCAGCGCGGATCGTAGACGCCGGTCGGCATCTCGCGCAACCAGAGCCGGCCCAGGGTTTCGAGCCCGTGGGCGGCAGGCACGCGGAACACCATGCCGCGGCAGCTGCCGCCCGACAACAGGCCGAACACCAGTCCGGGGTTCTCGACCGTGCCGCGGTTGACCCGGCTCCACATCTTGAGCGCGCGGTGCCAGCCGTGGACCCGGGCCGGATGCCGCTCGACGAAGCCGAAATCCGGCCGCCAGATCAGTGAACCGTAGCCGAACAGCCAGAGGTCCTCGTGGCCGCCCCATTCGGCGATCACGCGGTCGAGCATCGGCTTGGGATCGCGAAGGGGCTTCGGCAGCGGGCCCAGGCCGGGCGGCCCGGGGTCGCCGACCGGGCCGTCGGAGGCGGCACCTACAATTTGGCGGTCATGGTTCACCGCACCATTATTTACCGACCCCTCAACTACGGAGATCCGCCCATGTCAGCCAACAGTGATGACGAAAGCCAGCAGAACTTCATCCTCGCCTTCCTGCTCGGCCTGATCGCCCTCGTGATCCTGTTCGTGATCGGGATCGTGCTCTACACCCGCAGCCATGCGCCGGCTCCGGCGACGCCCCCGGTGGCCGCGGCCGTGCCGGTGACCACGCTGGCGGTCGTGACCGAGACCGTGACGGTCGTGATTCCCGACGGCGCCAGCATCCGCGTCATCGGCGGGGTCGTGAACTTCTATTTCGCCACCGCCAGCGCCGACCTGGCGCCGGGCGCAGCCGAGGCCCTGGCCGTGGTCATCAAGGGCGTCGAGAGCGGCCGCAAGGCGGTGATTTCGGGCTTCCATGACACCACCGGCGACGCCGCGATCAACGAGGCCCTGGCGAAGAAGCGCGCCGAGACCGTGCGCGACGTGCTGACCGGCCTCGGCGTCCCGGCCGACAAGGTCGAGCTCGAGAAGCCGGCCGTCACGTCCGGCACGGGGAACAATGCCGAAGCCCGCCGGGTCGAAGTCAAGTTGCTGGATTGAGCGCCAGCGCACTCGCAGCGATGCAAAGCCCGGCTCGTCCGGGTTTTTTCATTTGGACTTGATACCATGCACTTCCGAGCCGCCGCCGCGTCGCGGCTCTCCGGCAGAGCGACACACCCCATGACCACACATCCCACCGTCCGCGCTGTCACCGAGCGCATCCGCGCGCGCAGCCAGAGCCTGCGCAGCGCCTACCTGCAGGACCTGGCCGAAACCCGAAGCCGCGACCGCGGCTCCGACCGGATGGGCTGCGCCAACGTCGCGCATGCCGTGGCCGGTATCCCGGCCAACGACAAGTTCAAGGTCGTGAGCGAGCGGGCGCCCAACATCGGCATCGTCACCGCCTACAACGACATGCTCTCGGCCCATGCGCCGTACCAGGGCTACCCCGACATCGTCAAGCACGAGGCGCGCCGCCTCGGCGCCACCGCCCAGGTGGCCGGCGGCGTGCCCGCGATGTGCGACGGTGTCACCCAGGGCACGCCCGGCATGGAGCTGAGCCTGTTCAGCCGCGACGTCATCGCGATGGGCACCGCGGTGGCGCTCACGCACGACATGTTCGATGCCGCGCTGCTGCTCGGCGTCTGCGACAAGATCGTGCCGGGCCTGCTGATCGGCGCGCTGCATTTCGGCCACCTGCCGACCGTCTTCGTGCCCGCCGGGCCGATGCCCTCGGGCCTGTCGAACACCGCCAAGTCGAAGGTGCGCGAGCAGGCGGCCCAGGGGCTGGTCGGGCGCCAGGGCCTGCTCGACGCCGAGATGCAGGCCTACCACAGCCCCGGCACCTGCACCTTCTACGGCACCGCCAACAGCAACCAGATGCTGCTCGAGGCCATGGGCCTGCACGTGCCGGGCTCGGCCTTCATCCAGCCCGGCGACGACATGCGCGAGGCGCTCACGCGCGAGGCGGTGCGCACCGTGCTGGGGCGGGCAACGGACGCCGCCTTCGCGGTGCCGCCGATCGGCGAGCTGGTCGACGAGCGCGTGATCGTCAATGCCATGGCGGCGCTGCTCGCCACCGGCGGCTCGACCAACCACCTGATCCACTGGGTCGCGGTGGCGCGCGCCGCCGGCATCCTGATCGACTGGAACGATTTCGCCGAGCTGTCGGAAGTGGTGCCCTTGCTGGCGCGGGTCTATCCCAACGGCAGCGCCGACGTCAATGGTTTCCAGGCCGCAGGAGGGCCGGGCTTCGTGATCGGCGAACTGCTCGACGCCGGCCTGATGCATGCCGACGTGCTCAGCGTGCGGGCCGGCGGCATCCGCGAATTCGCCGGCATTCCGCAACTCGCCGGGGCTCCTTCGGACGAACGCTCGCTCAAGTGGGCGGCCGCCGCACCGTCGAAGGACGACAGCATCGCGCGGCCGGTCTCGGCGCCCTTCAGCGCCACCGGCGGGCTCAAGCTGCTGCAGGGCAACCTGGGCCGCAGCGTGATCAAGGTGTCCTCGGTGCCGACCGACCGCCACGTGATCGAGGCGCCCGCGCGGGTCTTCGATTCGCAGGCCGCGCTGCAGCAGGCCTTCACCGCCGGCGAGCTCGAGCGCGACGTGGTCTGCGTGGTGCGCTGGCAGGGCCCGCAGGCCAACGGCATGCCCGAGCTGCACAAGCTCACGCCGCCGCTGTCGGTGCTGCAGGGCAAGGGCTTCCGGGTGGCGCTGGTGACCGATGGCCGCATGAGCGGCGCGTCCGGCAAGGTGCCGGCCGCGATCCACGTCTCGCCCGAGGCCGCCGCCGGCGGGCCGCTGGCCAAGGTGCGCGACGGCGACCTGATCCGGCTCGATGGCGTGGCCGGCACCCTCACCGTGCTGCTGCCCGAGGACGAATGGGCGGCGCGCGAAACCGCGACCATGCCCGACGAGGCGCGTGCCGCCAACGGCCGCGGCCTGGGCCGCGACTTGTTCGCCGGCATGCGGCGCAATGCATTGACTGCTGAAGAAGGAGCCTGCTCATGGCTGTGAAAGATTCGTTGTCCGCGCTCGATGTGATGCGCGACGCCCCGGTGATTCCGGTCATCGTGCTGCACGACGTCAAGGACGCGGTGCCGCTGGCGCGCGCGCTGGTGGCCGGCGGCATCCGCATGCTCGAGGTCACGCTGCGCACCCGCGAGGCGCTCGAGTGCATCGAGCTGATCGCCAAGGAAGTGCCCGAGGCCGTGGCCGGCGCCGGCACCATCCGCAGCGCCGCCGATGCCCAGGCCTCGGCGCTGGCCGGCGCGAAATTCGGCGTCAGCCCCGGCTACACGCGCGCGGTCGGCAAGGCCTGCCACGACCTCGGACTGCCGCTCCTGCCCGGCGTCGCGACCGGCAGCGAGATCATGATGGCCCAGGAAGACGGCCTGACCGAGCTCAAGTTCTTCCCGGCCGTGCAGGCCGGCGGCCTGGCGATGCTCAAGGCCTGGCAAGGACCCTTCGGCGACGTCAAGTTCTGCCCCACGGGCGGCGTCCACGCCGGCAACGCGCACGAGTTCCTCGCGCTGTCCAACGTCGCCTGCGTCGGCGGCTCGTGGATCGTGCCGACCGACGCCATCGCCGCCGGCGACTGGGGCCGCATCGAGGCGCTGGCGCGCGAGGCCAGCCAACTGGCGCGCTGAGGGCCGGGGCATGGGAGAGATCCTGGAAGGCAGCGAACTGAAGGTCATCGCCTTCGACGTCTTCGGCACCGTGGTCGACTGGTATTCCGGCATTGCCGCCGAGGCCGAGCGGCTGCTGCCCGGTGTCGATGGCGGCGCCTTCGCGCTGGCCTGGCGCGCCGGCTACCAGCCCGCGATGCAGGGCGTGATGGGGCGCCTGGCGGCCGGCGAGGGCGGCTTCACGCTGCTCGACGAACTGCACATGGGCATCCTCGGCGATGTGCTGCGCGAATTCGGAGCGGCCGATCTCGACGCCGGCAAGAAGCGCGAACTCAACAAGGCCTGGCACCGGCTGCCGGCATGGCCCGATGCGGTCGAGGGGCTGGCCCGGCTCAAGCGCAAGTACACGATCTGCACGCTCTCCAACGGCAACATCGGCCTGCTGACCGAGATGGCCAAGCGCGCCGGCCTGCCCTGGGACTGCGTGCTGTCGGCGGAAGTGTTCAAGGCCTACAAGCCCGACCCGCGCACCTACATCGGCGTGGCCGCGGTGTTCGATGTCACGCCAGGGCAGGTGATGCTGGCGGCCGCGCACCACGACGACCTGGCGGCGGCCCGCGCCTGCGGCCTGCGCACCGGCTACATCGAGCGGCCCCTGGAGTTCGGCCCCGGGCGGCCGAAGGATGTCTCGCCGCAGCCCGACAACACGCTGCACGCACGGGACATCGGGGCGCTGGCGGATCTGCTGGGCTGCTGATTTTTCGCTGAAAGTACGCATGCAGATATTTCTCTGCATGTGTTCGATGCTTCAGCACCGGATTCCGGACTGAGCCTACTGACGTGTCTGTCTTGCGCACCTAGAGTGTGCATCGACAAGAACGAACGTGAGGGTGGGAGCCGGTGCCAATGAAGACACACTTGAGAGCCGTTGCCTCGGCACGCTGCTGCGACGGCCGTAGCCGCACCCCCTTGCTGTCTCGCTGCGCACGCTAGGGGCCGCGCATGGCGATTTCGCGACGAGCCTTGTTCGGCAAGCTCGACCTGACCCTGTTCCGCGCCATCGAATCAGCCACGGCATTCGCCAAGCTTCGAGGCAACCCCTATGTCGAGCTGACGCACTGGCTGCATCAGCTCTGGCAGCTCAGCGACAGCGACCTGCACCGGATCTGCCGCCACTATCAGATCGAGCCGCAATCGGTCGAGCGCGACCTGGCATCGGCGCTGGCCGCGCTGCCCTCCGGGGCTTCGTCGCTCAGCGATTTTTCGCATCACATTGGCGCCGCGATCGAACGGGCCTGGGTCCTGTCCAGTCTTGAGTTCGGCGGCCACTGCGTCCGCAGCGCCTGGCTGCTTGCCGCATTGCTGCAAACCCCCGATCTGCGCGGCGTGATGCTGGCCATCTCGCCCGCCTTCAAGAAGATACCGGCCGAGCAGCTCACCGAGTCGCTGGCGTCTCTCATCGCAGGTTCGCCGGAATCGAACGAGGGGCCACATGATGGTTCAGGGCTGGCATCGGCCATGCCCGGCGAAGCCAGTGGCGCCATCGCACTGGAAGCCGACGGAAGTTCGGCGCTGGCCAAATACTGCGTCGACCTGACGCAGCGTGCACGTGCCAGCGAGATCGATCCCGTGATCGGTCGCGAGCACGAGATCCGCACCATGGTCGACATCCTGYYGCGCCGYCGGCAGAACAAACCCCTGCTGACCGGCGAGGCCGGCGTCGGCAAGACSGCGGTGGTGGAGGGGCTGGCGCTCGCCATCGCTCGCGCCGAAGTGCCGGCCAGCCTGCGCGAGGTCCGCCTGCTGAGCCTCGACGTCGGCGCGCTGCTGGCCGGTGCCAGCCTGCGCGGCGAATTCGAGTCGCGCCTCAAGAGCCTGCTCGAGGAAGCGAGCCGCTCGCCGCAGCCCGTGATCCTGTTCGTCGACGAAGTGCATACCTTGATCGGCGCCGGCGGCCAGGCCGGCACCGGCGATGCGGCCAATCTGCTCAAGCCGGCGTTGGCGCGCGGCACCTTGCGCACCATCGGCGCGACCACCTGGAGTGAATACAAGCGCCATATCGAAAAGGACCCGGCGCTCACACGCCGCTTCCAGGTGCTGCAGGTCGCGGAGCCTGAAGAAACGTCAGCCATCGAGATGGTGCGCGGTCTGGTCGCGACCTTCACCGCGCACCATGGCGTCACCGTGCTCGACGAAGCCGTGCGCGCCGCCGTGCTGCTGTCGCATCGCTACATCCCGGCGCGCCAGCTGCCCGACAAGGCCATCAGCCTGCTCGATACCGCCTGCGCCCGTGTCGCCATGTCGCTGCAGACGCCGCCGGCCGCCGTGGAGCATCTGCGCCAGCGCATCGCGGCCTTGCGGACCGAACTCGACCTGCTCGACAAAGAAGGCGTGGTCGCCCAGGGCCGGGAAGGCCGTTCGGCGCGCATCGCCGCCATCCAGGCAGAGCTTGCTTGCGTGACCGACGAACTGTCGGCGCAGGAACAACGCTGGCAGGACGAACTCGCCATGGTCCGAAAGATCCAGGCCCTGCGCGCCGAGCATCTGGCCGACGCCGTACCGGCGCCATCCGCCGAACTGACGGCGCTCGAAGCCGCACTCGCCGATTGCCAGCAGGAGGCGCCGCTGATCTTCCCGCAGGTCGACGAAGACGTCGTGGCCGCCATCGTCGCCGACTGGACGGGCATCCCGGTCGGGCGCATGGTGCAGGACGATGTGGCCGCCGTGTTCCAGCTGCACGCGACGCTCGACCGTCGCGTCATCGGCCAGGGCGACGCGCTCAAGGTCATCACCGAGCGCGTCCAGACGGCCCGCGCGCGCCTGATCGATCCCGACAAGCCCGTGGGCGTCTTTCTCCTGGTGGGTCCATCGGGCGTGGGCAAGACCGAAACCGCACTGGCGCTGGCCGAGGCGATGTATGGCGGCGAGCAGAACCTCATCACCATCAACATGAGCGAGTTCCAGGAGTCGCACACCGTGTCGACGCTCAAGGGCGCGCCGCCGGGCTACGTGGGCTACGGCGAGGGCGGCGTGCTGACCGAGGCCGTGCGCCGCAAGCCCTACAGCGTGATCCTGCTCGACGAGGTCGAGAAGGCCCACCCCGACGTGCACGAGATCTTCTTCCAGGTCTTCGACAAGGGCTGGATGGAAGACGGGGAAGGGCGGCGCATCGACTTCCGCAACTGCACGATCCTGCTCACCAGCAACACCGGCTCCGATCTGATCACGTCGCTGTGCGAAGACCCGGCGCTGATTCCTGGCGCAGCCGCGCTGCGCGAAGCCCTGCAGTCGCCACTGCGGCAGGTGTTTCCGGCGGCCTTCATCGGGCGGCTGACAGTCGTGCCGTATCTGCCGCTGGCCGAGAGCGCGCTGGGCGACATCGTCACGCTGCACCTGAATCGCGTGGTCGACCGCATGCAGGCGCAGCACGGCATCGCGCTGAGCTATTCGCCGGCGCTGGTCAAGCACGTCATCGAGCAGTGCGGCACCCACGAGACAGGCGCGCGCCGCCTGATCGGCTTCATCGAGCAGAACCTGTTGCCGGTGCTTTCGCGGCATTGGCTGGGTGCCTTGCAGGAGCGACGACGGATCGTTCGGCTGGCGGTCGACATGTCGAACGAAGACTTCGCCTGCGAAGTCGAGTACGGCTGAAGCCGTGGCAACGCCACTTTCCATTCTTTCCCCAACCCCGGAGTCTTCATGAGCTACCAGAACAGCCAGAAATTCATCGCTCGCAACCGAGCGCCGCGTGTGCAGATCGAATACGACGTCGAGATCTACGGCTCGGAGAAAAAGATCGAGCTGCCCTTCGTCATGGGCGTGCTGGCCGACCTGTCGGGCAAGCCGGTCGAGCCGCTGCCCACCGTGAGCGAGCGCAAGTTCCTCGACATCGACATCGACAACTTCGACGAGCGCATGAAGGCGATCCAGCCGCGCGTCGCGTTCTCGGTGGCCAACACCCTGACTGGCGAAGGCCGCCTGATGGTCGACATGAGCTTCGAGAGCATCGACGACTTCTCGCCGGCCGCCGTGGCGCGCAAGGTCGGTCCGCTCAAGCAACTGCTCGACGCCCGCACGCAACTCTCGAACCTGCAGACCTACATGGATGGCAAGGCCGGGGCCGAGAGCCTGATCAACAAGCTCATGCAGGACCCGGCGCTGATGAAGTCGCTCACTGCGGCACCGAAGCCCAAGGCAGCGGACGAGAGCGGCGCCGAAGCCGCCACTGCCTGAACGCAGCGCCGAAAYGCATCCAGTCTCACAGGGAGGAACCATGAAACCCAACACCAAGCAGGCCCCCAGCGCCCCGACCCAATTCGCCGAGATCTCCGATTTCTCGTCCTTGCTCGACAAGGAATTCAAGCCGAAGACCGAAGAGGCCCGCGATGCCGTCGAGGCCGCGGTCCGTACCCTGGCCGAGCAGGCGCTGGTCAACGCGGCCACGATGACCGACGACGCCTACAGCAACATCGAGGCCGTCATCGCCGAGATCGACCGCAAGCTGTCCGAGCAGATCAACCTCGTGATGCACAAGGAAGAGTTCCAGAAGCTCGAGTCCGCCTGGCGCGGCATGCACCACCTGGTCTACAACACCGAGACCGACGAGAAGCTCAAGATCCGCTTCATGGACATCTCGAAGGACGAGATGCGCCGCACCATGCGCCGCCACAAGGGCATCGCCTGGGACCAGAGCCCGATCTTCAAGCGCGTCTACGAAGAGGAATACGGGCAACTCGGCGGCGAGCCCTACGGCTGCCTGGTCGCCGACTACTACTTCGATCACACGCCGGCCGACGTCGAACTGCTGGCCGCCATCGCCAAGATCTCAGCCGCATCGCATGCGCCTTTCATTGCGGGCTCGTCGCCGGCGCTGCTCGGCATGGAGTCGTGGCAGGAACTCGCCAACCCGCGCGACCTGGCCAAGATCACCTCGAACCTCGAACATGCGCCGTGGAATTCGCTGCGCGAGACCGAGGACTCGCGCTACGTCGGCCTGGCCATGCCGCGCTTCCTGGCGCGCCTGCCCTACGGCGTGAAGACGAACCCGGTCGACGAGTTTGACTTCGAGGAAGAAACCGAAGGCGCGGACCACCGCAACTACGTGTGGAGCAATGCGGCCTACGCCATGGCCGTCAACATCAACCGCAGCTTCAAGCTCTACGGCTGGTGCACCATGATCCGCGGCGTCGAATCGGGCGGCACGGTCGAGAACCTGCCCTGCCACACCTTCCCGACCGACGACGGCGGCTTCGACATGAAGTGCCCGACCGAGATCGCGATCTCGGATCGGCGCGAAGCCGAACTCGCCAAGGCCGGCCTGATTCCCCTGGTGCATCGCAAGAACACCGACCACGCGGCCTTCATCGGCGCGCAGTCGATGCAGAAGCCGCAGGAGTACATGGACCCGGACGCGACCGCCAATGCCAACCTGTCGGCGCGCCTGCCCTACCTGTTCGCGAGCACGCGCTTTGCGCACTACCTCAAGTGCATCGCTTTGCGCACTACCTCAAGTGCATCG
>NZ_JBFUCI010000061.1:0-20756 GCF_056405335.1 Variovorax sp. P1_H12_2 | reverse complement strand
GCCCTGGGCCGGCCGTTGAGGCACCGCCGAGCAGCGCAGCGGTACGCGGATCAGGGCTCGCGACTGTTTGAGCGAAGCGAGTTTGAGCGAGACCCCGCGTACCGCGAGCAGCGCAGGGCAGCCGCGAAGCGGCCGGTGACGTCGGCCGGCCCAGGGCATACCGCCCGCCGCCGCCCCCGCTGTCCCGGTGCAATGCAGCAAAGAGAGGCCCCATGAACCTCTCCAAACCCTTCGTAGAGCGCCCGATCGCCACGATGCTGCTCACCATCGGCATCGCGCTGGCAGGCATCGTCGCCTTCCTCGTGCTGCCGGTGTCACCGCTGCCGCAAGTCGACTACCCGACGATCTCGGTGCAGGCGAGCCTCGCGGGCGCCAGCCCGAGCACCATGGCCTCGAGTGTCGCCACGCCGCTGGAGCGCAGGCTCGGCATCATCCCGGGCGTCAACGAACTGACATCGACCAGCTCCAACGGCTCGGCCCGCGTCACGCTGCAGTTCGACCTGAGCCGCAACATCGACAGCGCCGCGCGCGAGGTGCAGGCCGCGATCAACGCCGCCCGTGCCGACCTGCCGGCGACGCTGCGCAGCAACCCGACCTATCGCAAGCGCAACCCGACCGCGGCGCCGGTCGTGATCCTGGCGCTGACCTCCAAGACCCGCACGCCGGGCCAGATCTACGAGGCGGTGTCGAACATCGTGAGCCAGCGGCTGTCGCAGGTCGAGGGCGTCGGCGAGGTCGAGATCGGCGGCGGCTCGCTGCCCGCGGTGCGGGTCGAGCTGGAGCCCTTCGCGCTCAACCGCTTCGGCATCAGCAGCGAAGACGTGCGCGCCGCGATCCAGGCCAACAACGCCAACCGGCCCAAGGGCGCGATCGAGAGCGACGACCGCCGGCTGCAGATCTATACGCCGGCGCCGGGCCGCCATGCCTCGGAGTACCGCGACATGGTGATCGCCTGGCGCAACGACGCCGCGGTGCGCCTGGGCGACGTCGCGCGCGTGATCGACAGCGTCGAGAACACGCGCACCCTGGGCCTCTTCAACGGCGAGCCGGCGGTGATCGTGCTGGTCACGCAATCGCCGGGCGCCAACATCATCGAGACGGTCGATGGCGTGCGCCGGCTGCTGCCCGAGCTGCGCGCGCAGCTGCCGCAGGACATCGATGCCCAGGTCGCCTCGGACCGCACCAACACGATCCGCGCCTCGCTGCGCGAGATCGAGGCCACGCTGATGATCTCGGTGGTGCTGGTGGTGCTGGTGGTGGGCCTCTTCCTGCGCAAGGCGCGCGCCACCATCGTGCCGGCGGTGGCGACCGTGGTGTCGCTGCTCGGCACCTTCGGCGTCATGCACCTGCTGGGCTACAGCCTCAACAACCTGAGCCTGATGGCGCTCACGGTCGCCACCGGCTTCGTGGTCGACGATGCGATCGTGGTGCTGGAAAACACCACCCGCCACGTCGAGGCCGGCATGAACCGGGTCGAGGCGGCGCTGCGCGGTGCCCGCGAGGTCGGTTTCACGGTGCTGTCGATCAGCCTGTCCCTGGTGGCGGTGTTCATCCCGCTGCTGTTCATGGGCGGGCAGGTGGGGCGGCTGTTCCGCGAGTTTGCGGTCACGCTGTCGGCCGCGGTGCTGATCTCGCTCGTGATCTCGCTGACCACCACGCCGATGCTGTGCGCCATGCTGCTGCGCAGCGAGGCCGAGGAGGGCGCCAAGACGCCCGGGCGCCTGCGCGCCTGGTTCAGCCGCCAGGCGGAGCGGGCCTGGAACGGCACGCTGCGCATGTATGCGCACAGCCTCGACTGGGCGCTGGCGAGCAAGGGCGTGGTGATGGTGGTGCTGCTGGCGGTGATCGGGCTCAACGTCTACCTGTTCAACGCCATCCCCAAGGGCTACTTCCCGCAGCAGGACAACGGCCAGCTCAATGCCGGGCTGCGCACCGACCAGAGCATCTCCTCGGCGGCGATCGCCGACAAGCTGCGCCAGGCGGTGGACATCATCCGCAAGGACCCGGCGGTCGACACCGTGGTCGGTTTCTCGGGCGGCGGCCGCTCGGGCGGCGGCTTCATGTTCGTCAACCTCAAGCCGGTGGCGCAGCGCAGCGAGAAGACGCAGGCCGTGATCGACCGCCTGCGCCCCCAGCTCAACCAGCTGACCGGCCTGCGCGTGTTCCTGAGCCCGGTGCAGGACCTGCGCATGGGCGGGCGATCGAGCAACTCGAGCTACCAGTACACGCTCAAGAGCGACAACCTGTCCGACCTGCGCGCCTGGTCGACCAAGCTGGCCAATCGGCTGCGCGACGAGACCGCGCTGACCGACGTCGACAGCGACGATGCCGACAACGGCGTCGAGACCTTCGTCGACGTCGACCGCGAGGCCGCCGCGCGACTCGGCGTGACGTCGGCCGCGGTCGACAACGCGCTCTACAACGCCTACGGCCAGCGCTCGGTGGCGACCATCTACGACGAGCTCAACCAGTATTCGGTGGTGATGGAATGGGCGCCGCGCTTCCAGCGTTCGCCGATCGTCCTGAAGGACCTCTACGTGCCGTCGACGCTGCAGACGACCACCAACGCGAGCGGCCAGTCGATCACCAGCTCGATCAAGAACACGACCGACGCCAATACCGGCACCTCGACCACGGTGTCGGCCAATCCGGCCCTGCGCACCGCCTCCACCGGCCAGCAGATCGCCACCGACACCACGCTCATGGTGCCGCTGTCGGCCTTCGCCAAGCTCAGCGAGCGGGCCGTGCCGACCTCGATCGACCACCAGGACACCGAGCTCGCGAGCACGGTCTCGTTCAGCCTGGCCGACGGCGTCAGCCTGTCGGACGCCAAGCGCATCGTGGCCCAGGCCGAGGCCGACATCGCGATGCCGATCAACGTGCGCGGCAGCTTCCAGGGCACGGCGCTGGCGGCGCAGCAGTCGCAGGGGCAGCAGTGGTTCCTGATCCTCGCCGCGCTGATCGTGATCTACATCGTGCTCGGCGTGCTCTACGAGAGCCTGGTGCACCCGATCACGGTGCTGACCACGCTGCCCTCGGCCGGCGTCGGCGCGGTGCTGGCGCTGCTGCTGTTCCGCATGGAGTTCTCGATCATCGCGCTGATCGGCGTCTTCCTGCTGATCGGCATCGTCAAGAAGAACGCGATCCTGATCATCGACTTCGCGCTCGAGGCCGAGCGCGCGCGCGGGCTCACGGCCGTGGAGGCGGTGCGCGAGGCCTGCCTGCTGCGCTTCCGCCCGATCCTGATGACCACGCTGGCGGCCGCGCTCGGCGCGCTGCCGCTGGCGATCGGCTTCGGCCTGGGCTCGGAATTGCGCCAGCCGCTGGGCGTCGCGATCATCGGCGGGCTGATCGCCAGCCAGCTGCTGACCCTCCTGACCACGCCGGTCGTCTACGTGCTGCTCGACAAGCTGCGCCGGCGGCCCGCCAACGAAAAGTACCTGAGCCGAGCGGCCGAGTCCCCCCTGGCCCGCGCGCCCGACATTGCCTCGAACCCATGACCGCATCGAAACGCTTTATCCCCAGTCGACCCGTGGCACTGGCCCTGGCGGCGCTGCTGGCGGGCTGCGCCGTCGGACCGGCCTACGAGCGGCCGCCCATGGCCGCGCCGGCGGCCTGGAAGTCGGCCCCGGCCGCCGCCGGCTGGCAGCCCGCCGCGCCGGCCGACGCCTTCGACCGCGGCGAATGGTGGAAGCTCTTCGGCGACGCCACGCTCGACGGCCTGGCCGCACGCGTGCAGGTGTCGAACCAGAACATCGCCACCGCGGTCGCCAACTACGCGCAGGCCCAGGCGCTGGTGCGCGGCCAGAGGGCGGCGCTGTTCCCGCAGGTCACGCTCGACGGCAGCGTGCGGCGCACCGGCGGGCGCGACATCTCGGCCGCCACCGCCTCGGCGGCCGTGCTGGGCGTCGATTGGCAACCGGACGTCTGGGGCCGGCTGCGCCAGGCGGTCGACAGCGCGCAGGCCAATGCCCAGGCCAGCGAAGCCGACCTGGCCGCGGCGCGCCTGTCGGCAGTGGGCGACCTGGCGACCAACTACTTCTCGCTGCGCGAGGCCGACGCCGAAATCCGCATCCTCGACGACACGCTCGAGGGCTACCAGCGCAGCCTGCAGATCACGCGCAACCGCTATGCCGCCAGCATCGCGGCCCAGAGCGACGTGCTGCAGGCCGAGACGCTCTACGCCAACACCCAGGCCGAGCGCGCCGCGCTGAAGCGCAACCGCGAAGCGCTCGAGCATGCGATCGCGGTGCTGGTCGGCGTGGCGCCGGCAGACTTCAACCTGCCGGTCGCCGAGTGGAACGTCGAGGTGCCCGGCGTGCCGACGGAAGTGCCCTCGACCCTGCTCGAACGCCGGCCCGACATTGCGGCAGCCGAGCGGCAGGTGGCGGCGGCGAATGCGCAGATCGGCATCGCGCGCTCGGCCTACTACCCCAACTTCGGCCTGAGCGGCGGCATCAGCTCCAGCTCCTCGCGCGTGGGCGACCTGTTCAATGCCTCGAACACGCTGTGGTCGCTGGGCCTCTCGGTGGCTCAGGTGGTGTTCGACGCCGGCGCGATCGGCGCCAGCGTCGATGCCGCCAAGGCCGGCCACGAGGCCTCGGTGGCCCGCTACCGCCAGACCGTGCTCGCGGCCTTCCAGAGCGTGGAGGACCAGCTCAGCGCCGGCATCAGCCTGGCGCAGCAGGAGGGCCTGCGGCGCCAGAGCTCGGCCGCGGCCGACCGCACCGAGCAGCAGTTCCTGAACCGCTACCGCGCCGGCACCATCGACTACACCAGCGTGGTGGTGGCGCAGGTGTCGGCGCTCAACGCGCGGCGCACCCTGGTGCAGGTGCAGGCCAACCGCCAGACTTCGGCGGTGGCACTGATCCAGGCGCTGGGCGGCGGCTGGCATGCCGAGTGGATGGAGCCTTCGCCAAAGCCGGTCGCAGAGGCCGCGCCAGCCAGCTCCTGAGTCAGCCCCCGCGCAGCCGCGGCGCCTGCAGGTAGGCACCCGACTCGAACAGCTGCGTCTCGGCCTGGTCGATGCGCTTGACCACCGGCTTGCCGGCGCGGCTGGCCAGCAGCTCCAGCAAGGCCTCGGTCAGTGCCGTGCCGGCGGCGACCGAGGGGAAGAACGACGGGCTCTGGATCGCGAACAACAGCGTCTCGTCGGCCAGCAGCGACAGCGGCGAGGCCGCGCTGTCGGTCAGCGCGAGCACCTTGCAKCCGGCCGCCTTGGCGGCTTCGGCCACCTGCAGGGCCTCGCGCGAGTAGGGGGCGAAGCTGGCGACGACCAGCGCATCGCCCTTGGCCATCGCGCGCTGCTGCATCTCGAGCGAGCCGCCCTGGCCGTCGATCAGCTGCACGCTGGTACGGAACATCCGGTAGACGTAGACGAACGAGAACGCGATCGGAAAGCAGGCCCTGAAGCCGGCCGCGTGCACCGTGGGCGCCTTCTCCAGCAGGGCGCAGGCCTTCTGCAGCGAGGCCGCRCTCTGGCGCTGCGTGGCCTCGAGGTTGTGCCGCTGCACCTCGAACATCTCCTCGACCAGGCTGCGGTCGGCGGCGCGGCCGACCAGTGTCCGGGCGCGCTCGCCGTAGGCTTCCGGACCGAGTCCCATCTCCGAGGCCACGGCCTCCTTGAACTGCGGCCAGCCCGCATAGCCCAGGTGCTGCGCGAAGCGCACCAGCGTGGCCGGGGTGCCGCCAGCGCGCGTGCCGACGGTGCGCATCGAATGCGTGACCACGTCGTTCGGATGGTCGAGCACGTACTTGGCGACCTGCTGCAGGGCAGGGCTGAGGCCGGCGTAGCGCTGGCGCAGATCGTCCTTGACGCCCATGGGATTTCCTTTTTGGTTTGGAACGAATGTACCGGAAGGAACCAAGGTGTTCCATCGTCCCTTGACGGAACAAATGTTCCAAATAATAATCTGCCCGGTACATTGGTTCCAAATTCAGAACGCCATGACGCACGTCTTCCATCGCCATCTCCACCACACGCCGCCGGTCGCGACCTCCGCCAGCGACATGACGATCCGCGATGCCGCCGGCCGCGACTACCTCGACGCCTCGGGCGGCGCCGCGGTCTCGTCGCTGGGACACGGGCACCCGGACGTGATCGCCGCGATGCACGCCCAGATCGACAAGCTGGCCTACGCCCACACCAGCTTCTTCACCACCGAGGTGGCGGAGCAGCTCGCGGACGAGTTGGTCCGCACCGCGCCCGAGGGCATGAGCCATGTCTACCTGGTGAGCGGCGGATCGGAGGCCGTCGAATCGGCGCTCAAGATGGCGCGCCAGTATTTCGTCGAGAACGGGCAGCCGCAGCGCACCCATTTCATCGCCCGCCGCCAGAGCTACCACGGCAACACGCTGGGGGCGCTGGCGGTCGGCGGCAACGCCTGGCGGCGCGAGCCCTTCGCGCCCCTCCTGGTCCCGGCCACGCACGTGGCGCCGTGCTACCCCTACCGCGAGCAGCGCGACGGCGAGACCGTCGAGCAGTACGGCCTGCGGCTCGCGGCCGAGCTCGAAGCGGCGATCCTGGCGCAGGGCGCGGACCGCGTGATCGCCTTCGTGGCCGAGACCGTGGGCGGCGCTACCGCCGGCGTGCTGACGCCGGTGCCGGGCTATTTCAAGGCCGTGCGGGAGGTCTGCGACCGCCATGGCGTGCTGCTGATCCTCGACGAGGTGATGTGCGGCATGGGTCGCTGCGGCACGCTCTACGCCTGCGAGCAGGAGGGCGTGGTGCCCGACCTGGTCACGGTCGCCAAGGGGCTCGGCGGCGGCTACCAGCCGATCGGCGCGGTGCTCGCGCAGCGCCGCATCGTCGAGGCGATGTCCCAAGGCAGCGGCTTCTTCCAGCACGGCCATACCTACCTCGGCCATCCGGTGGCCTGCGCGGCCGCGCTGGCGGTGCAGCAGGTGATCCGCCGCGACGGCCTGCTGGCCAAGGTGCGCGACGACGGCGAGGCGTTCGGCGCCATGCTGCGCACCACGCTCGGCAACCATCCGCACGTGGGCGACATCCGCGGCCGCGGCTTCTTCTGGGGTGTCGAGCTGGTGGCCGATCGGGCCACCAAGACGCCGTTCGCGCCCGGGCTGCGGCTGCACGCCTGGGTCAAGAAGGAGGCGATGGCGCGGGGCCTGCTGTGCTATCCCTTCGGCGGCACGGTCGACGGCCGGCAGGGCGACCACGTGCTGCTGGCGCCGCCCTTCATCGCGACGCGGCAGGACCTGCAGGAGATCGCGAGCCGGCTGGCCGCCGCGGTCGACGCCGTCACGCGCGCGGTCGGTGCGCCACAGGCGGGCTGAAGCGCCGCCCGGACGTCCCCCTTTGTCGTTCTTCAACCTGCTTCGAGGAGTTGTTCCATGGCCTTTGGTCGTCTGTCCACGCATGCCTGCGCCACCCTGATGGCGATCTGCGCGCTGGTCCCGTTCACGCCCGTCCAGGCCCAGGAGGGCGGCACGCTGGCCAGGATCAAGGCCAGCGGCGCCATCACCTTCGGCTACCGCGAGTCGTCCTTCGGCTTCTCGTACCTCGACAGCAACCTGAAGCCGGTCGGCTACAGCATCGACATCTGCAACCGCATCGTCGAGGCCGTGAAGACCGAACTGAAGATGCCGGCCATCGAGATCCGCTACCAGGCCGTGACCTCGGCCAACCGCATTCCGCTGGTGGCCAACGGCACGGTCGACATCGAGTGCGGCTCGACCACCAACCTGGTCGAGCGGCAGAAGCAGGTGGCGTTCTCGCCGGACATCTTCCGCTACAACGTGCGCATGCTGGTCAAGGCCGATTCCGGCATCCGGAGCATCGCCGACCTGCAGGGCAAGACGGTGGTCACGACCACCGGCACGACGTCGTTCCGGCTGCTGCGCGATGCCGACAAGGGCAAGAACCTCGAAGTCGTCAACGTTGCGGCCAAGGACCATACCGAGTCCTTCCTGCTGGTCGAGAACGGCCGCGCCCAGGCCTTCGTGCTCGACGACATCCTGCTGGCGGGCCAGATCGCCAATGCGCGCAACCCGAAGGATTTCCTGATCACCGGCGAGAGCCTGCGCACCGAGAACCAGTCGCTGATGCTGCGCAAGGACGACCCCGAATTCAAGGCGCTGGTGGACCGCGTGGTCGGCGGCATGATGAAATCAGGCGAGATGGAGAAGCTCTACCACCGCTGGTTCATGTCGCCCATCCCGCCGAAGAACATCAACATCAACTACCCGCTCAATGCCGAGACGAAAGACGCGTTCGCGAATCCTTCGTCGAAGGGCATCTGAACGCTTTTCGACCATGACCCGCATTGCCCTCATCCACGCCCTGGCGCATTCGGTCGCGCCCATCAACGAGGCGATGGCGCGCGACTGGCCCGAAGCCGTCCGCATGAACCTGCTGGACGACAGCCTGTCGGCCGATCTCGCACGTGGCGGGCGAGGGCTCGACGAGGCGATGCACGAGCGCTTCCAGCGCCTCGCGCAGTACGCGGTCGATACCGGGGCGCAGGGCATTCTCTTCACCTGCTCGGCCTTCGGCCCCTGCATCGAGGCGGTGGGGCGGCGGCACCCGGGCATTCCGGTGCTCAAGCCCAACGAGGCGATGGTGGCGGAAGCGGCGGCAGGCACCGGCAAGCTGGGCCTGATCGCCACGTTCGCGCCGACGCTGGAATCGATGCCCCCCGAGTTTCCCGAGGGCGTCGGGCTCGAACTCGGGCTGGCCGAGGGGGCGCTCGATGCGCTGAATCGCGGCGACGCGCAGGGGCACGACGAACGCATTGCCGGCGCGGCCCGGGCCTTGCGCGAGCGCGGCTGCACGCGTCTCGCGCTGGCCCAGTTCAGCATGGCGCGCGCCCGGGGCGCCTGCGAGGCCGCATCGGGGCTGACCGTGCTGACCACGGTCGACAGCGCGGTGCGCGCGTTGCGGCGGCGCGCCTCGACCGAGTCTGAAAGTTAGCGGACGCCTTCAGACTCGCCGATTCGAGCCGTTAGGATCGTATTCACGATGCACCAGCTCCTCGACAACATCGCCTGGAACACCCTCTCGGGCCCTCATGCGAAGTACGCCACCGGCACCGACCGCGCGCGCCGATATGCCCCCGGCTTTTCTCCGATCGTCGGCTTCGCGAATGCCGAACATCCCGATCTCGATGCCCTGACGCCGTTCTGCGAGCCCGGCGATCATTTCTATTGCATGGACTGGTCGGGCACGGCGCCCGCGGGCTGGCGGATCGACCTGGATTCGACCATGTTCAGGATGGTCTGGGCGGGGGGCTCGCTGCCCGACGACGACCAGGCCTTCGACGCCGTTGCGCTCGGGCCGGAACACGCGGCGCAAGCGGTCGCGCTGGCGGCGCTGACCCGTCCCGGCCCCTTCGGTTCGAGGACCCCCGAACTCGGCGACTACTTCGGCTGCTTCGAAGGGGAGCGCCTGATCGCCATGGCGGGCGAGCGCATGTGTGCCGGTGCGCTTCGCGAGATCAGCGGCGTTTGCACGCATCCCGATTTCCAGGGCCGGGGCCTCGCGCGCCAGCTGGCTGCGAAACTGATCCGCCGCCAGCTGCAGCGCGGGGAGACGCCGTTCCTGCATGTCATGCGGGACAACGAGAGCGCTCATCGGCTCTACGCCCGGATGGGTTTCCGCGACCACCGCGAGGTGGTCGTTCGCGTGATCTCGCGGTGTTGAGCTGAACGGATCCTGACCGCCGCCATCGCGATAATCGACGCTCTTTCAAGGAGTGCGCGTGGATATCGTATTGCTGGCCAAGGCCGCCGTCATGGGCATCGTCGAGGGCCTGACTGAGTTTCTTCCCATCTCGTCGACCGGCCACCTGATCCTCGCGGGCTCGCTGCTCGGCTTCGACGACGACAAGGCCAAGGTCTTCGACATCGCGATCCAGACCGGCGCGATCTTCGCGGTCATCCTGGTCTACTGGGAGAAGATCCACTCGACCATCGTCGCGCTGCCGCGCCAGCCGAAGGCGCGGCGTTTTGCGCTCAATGTGCTGATCGGCTTCCTGCCGGCGGTGGTGCTGGGCCTGCTGTTCGGCAAGGCGATCAAGGCGCATCTCTTCACGCCGACCGTGGTGGCCAGCACCTTCATCATCGGCGGCTTCATCATCCTGTGGGCCGAGAAGCGGCCGCCGGGCTCGGTGCGCATCGAGCATGTGGACGACATGACGCCCTGGGACGCGCTCAAGGTCGGCCTGGTGCAGTGTTTCGCGATGATCCCGGGCACCAGCCGCAGCGGCTCGACCATCATCGGCGGCATGCTGCTGGGGCTGTCGCGCAAGGCGGCGACCGATTTCTCCTTCTTCCTCGCGATCCCGACCCTGATCGGCGCCGGCGTCTACAGCCTCTACAAGGAACGCGCGCTGCTGTCGGTGGCCGACATCCCGCTGTTCGCCGTCGGCCTGGTGTTCTCGTTCCTGAGCGCCTGGCTCTGCGTGCGCTGGCTGCTGCGCTACATCAGCACCCACGACTTCGTGCCGTTCGCGTGGTATCGGATCGCCTTCGGCATCGTGGTGCTGGCGACGGCGTGGAGCGGTGTGGTGGTCTGGGCAGACTAAGAAAACACCCCCGAAGCGCCTGCGGCGCCCCGAGTCGCTGCCGGAGGCAGCGGCTCTTCGGGTCCGTCCAAGCCTGCGCAGGCAGGCTTGGAGCCGCGGACCTCAGCCCCTCCAGGGGGCGATACCGGCGGCCCGGCAAAGCCGGTTCCGCGGTATCCCTGGTAGCGGATTGCGCCGGTGTCATGTGTCGCAGGCGTGGTCAGGCCGATGACGAGGCACGCGCCGATCAATGCCGCACGCCAGGTCCGGCGGATCGGAAGTCGGTTCACGGCGCGCGGAACGTCAGCCCAGCAGGTTGCGCAGCGAGGCTTCCACTGCGGCCGCGGTGGCGATCGGCTTCTCCATCGGGAACAGGTGGGTGCCGTCGAGCATCATGATGCGGCCCTTGGTGACCAGCTGGGTCATCGCCATGCCGACTTTCCGCATCTCGACCGACTGCCGCCCGCCGACGAACGCCGCGGGGCATTTCAGCGGATGGGCGCGCAGCAGGGCGCCCAGGTTGTGCGGGATCGTTTCGTAGATCGCGGTCTCGACATCGCGGTCGAAGCTCAGCGCCCGCGAATTGGCCCCCACGCTCGGCACTGACGTGTCCTTGCTGCCCCCCGAGGGGGCCCTCGCGCCTTGGGGCGGCCCGGCGTCGCTCGCATCGTCGACGTCGAAGGTGCCGTGCTCGATGTAGTCGCGCAGCACGCGCTGGTCCCACTTCGCGAACGCCTTCTTGCCGCGGAAGTGCTCGAACACGGCCTCGCGGTGCTCCCAGGTGTTGCGGCGCTTGCGGCTCACGATGCCCGGCGACACGCTCTTCATGAGCGGCGTGCGCTTGATGAGATTAATGGTGCCCGCGCGCCAGCCGCCGATCAGCGGCGAGTCGAGCAGCACGACGCCGCGGGCGAGCTTGGGGTGGCGCGCGGCGCACATCAGGCTCAGGAAGCCGCCGAGCGAATGGCCGACCAGCAGCACCGGCGCGCCCGCGCGATCGGCACTTTCCTGCGCGAAGTCGGCCAGTTGCTGCACCAGGTGCGGCCAGTTGTCGGTGACCGGATACTTCGGGTCGTGGCCGAATTTTTCGAGCGCATCGATGTCGAAGCCGCGATTGCGCAGGCTGTCGAGCATCACGCGGTAGGTGCTGGCGGGAAAGCTGTTCCCATGCGAGAAGATGACTGGCGGCAACCCCATGACCGCGCTCAGATCAGCTTTTCTTCGGGGGTCGTGATCTTGCGCAGCGGGCTGTGCCGCGTCGCCGGCATCTTCAGCGGATGCTCGGTGTAGGCATCGTCCCAGACCGGGTCCTCGATGCTGTCGAACACCTCGCGCAGCTTCTGGCCCCAGCTGTTGTGCATCATCCGGTAGTAGGGATTCTCGGCGTCGATGCAGACCACCTTGTCGGTGCGCAGGCTGTTGGCCTCATACACCACGAGGTCGAGCGGCAGGCCGACCGAGAGATTCGACTTCATGGTCGAATCCATCGACACCAGCGCGCACTTGGCGGCTTCGTCGAGCGGGGTCTCGGGTGTCAGGACGCGGTCGAGCACCGGCTTTCCGTACTTCGACTCGCCGACCTGGAAGTAGGGCGTCTCGGTGGTCGCTTCGATGAAATTGCCGGCCGCATAGACCAGGAACAGGCGCATGCCCTCGCCCTTGACCTGGCCGCCGAAGACGAAGGAGACGTTGAAGTCCAGTCCGGCGTGCTTGAGCGCCTCGGCATCGCGGTCGTAGACATGGCGCACCGCCGAGCCCAGCACGCGGGCGGCGTCGAACATGCTCCTGGCATTCCAGATGGTGATCGGAGGGCTTTCCTCGCCGCTTTCCTTGGTCTCGCGCAGTTCCTCGATCTGCAGGATCTCGCGCACCGACTGCGAGATGCTCAGGTTGCCGGCCGACAGCAGGACCATCACGCGGTCGCCCGGCTGCTCGTAGACGATCATCTTTCGGAAGGTGCTGATGTGGTCCACGCCCGCATTGGTGCGTGAATCGGACAGGAACACCAGTCCGGCGTTGAGTTTGATGCCGACGCAGTAGGTCATGAGGTCTTCTTGCACGAATCGGACCATCAGCCGATTTCGCGCGCCTGGAGTTTCTTGAGTGTGTAGAGCGCTTCGAGCGCCTCGCGCGGGCTCATCGCGTCGGGATCGAGCGCTGTCAGCGCGGATTCTACGGCGCTGGCCAGCGGCGTCTCGGCCACCGGCGGCGGCGCGAAGAGGTCGACCTGGGCGCGTGTCTTCGTCTGCTGGGACTCCAGCGCCTCGAGCGCCTGCCGGGCGTGGTTGACCACGGCCGCGGGCATGCCGGCCAGCCGCGCCACCTGGATGCCGTAGCTCTTGCTCGCCGGGCCGGGCTGCATCTCGTGCAGGAACACGATGTCGCGGCCGGCTTCGGTCGCGCTCACGTGCATGTTGACCGCGCCATGGTGCGTCGCCGGGAACTCGGTGAGCTCGAAATAGTGGGTGGCGAAGAGGGTGAAGGCGCGCGTGCGGTCGTGCAGCTGGGCGGCGATGCCGGCCGCCAGCGCCAGGCCGTCGAAGGTGCTGGTGCCGCGGCCGATCTCGTCCATCAGCACCAGCGAATGGGCGGTGGCGCCATGCAGGATCTGCGCCGCCTCGGTCATCTCGAGCATGAAGGTCGACTGCGCGTTGGCCAGGTCGTCGGCCGCGCCGATGCGGGTGTGGATGGCGTCGATGGGCCCGAGCCGGCAGCCCGCGGCCGGCACGTGGGAGCCGATGGAAGCCAAGAGCACGATGATCGCGACCTGCCGCATGTAGGTCGACTTGCCGCCCATGTTGGGGCCGGTGATCACCTGCATGCGCTGCTGGGGCCCGAGCCGGGTGTCGTTCGCGATGAAGGCGCCCGATGATTTTTCGGCGAGGCGCGCCTCGACCACCGGATGGCGGCCCTGGTCGATCTCGATGCAGGGATGGGCGACAAAACTCGGCGCCCGCCAGTGCAGCGTGTGCGAGCGCTCGGCCAGGGCGCACAGGGCATCCAGCGCGGCCAGCGCGGCGGCCAGCCGGGTCAGGGCTGCCACCGAGGGCTGGAGGGCGTCGAGCAGCTGCTCGTAGAGCCACTTCTCGCGCGCCAGGGCGCGATCCTGCGCCGACAGCGCCTTGTCCTCGAAGGCCTTGAGCTCGGGCGTGATGAAGCGCTCGGCGTTCTTCAGCGTCTGGCGGCGGCGGTAGTTGTCGGGCACCTTGGCCAGCGCGCTCTGCGTGACCTCGATGTAGAAGCCGTGCACGCGGTTGAACTGCACCCGCAGGTTGCTGATGCCGGTGCGCTCGCGCTCGCTGGCTTCGAGCTTGAGCAGGAAGTCGTCGCAGTTCTCGCTGATGGCGCGCAGCTCGTCGAGTTCGGCGTCGTGGCCGCTGGCGATGACACCGCCGTCGCGTACCAGGGCCGAGGGTTCGGGATGGACCGCGGCCACCAGCAGTTCGACGCAGCCGGCCGGCGGCGCGAGCCGGCCGGCGATCTCGGCCAGCAGGGGCGCCGAGCCGGGCAATGCGGGCGACAGGTGCTCGGCCTTGGCCAGCGCCATCCGCAGCGCCACCAGTTCGCGCGGACGCACCTGCCCGAGGGCGATACGCGCCGCGATGCGTTCGACGTCGCTGGTGTTCCTGAGCTGCTCGCGCAGCGTGCGCCAAGGCGCGGAAGTGCCGCCGGGCGCGGTGGCCTGGAGTGCCTCGATGGCTTCGAGCCGGGCCTGGGCGTCGCCGCGGTCGCGCCGCGGCGCCAGCAGCCAGCGCTTGAGCCGCCGGCTGCCCATCCCGGTCATGCAGGTGTCGAGGAGCGAGAAGAGCGTCGGCGACTCCTCGCCGCGCAGGGTCTGGACCAGCTCGAGATTGCGCCGGGTGGTCGGCGGCAGCTCGATCAGCTCGCCGTCGCGTTCGACCGCGAGCCGCTGCACGTGCGACAGCGCGCGGCCCTGGGTGTGCTCGGCGTAGCCCAGCAGCGCGGCGGCCGCGGCATGCGCGTTGGTCAGCCCTTCGGCATTCCAGGCGGCCAGATTGGCGCTGCCCATCTGCTCGCACAGCTTGCGCTCGCCCAGGCCACCGTCGAACTGCCAGGCCGGCCGCACCGAGAGCGTGAAGGGCGAGGTGCCGCGGGCGGCCTTCAGCCGCTGTTCGAAGCCTGGCGTGACTTCGGCGCTGTAGAGCAGCTCGCTGGGCGCGATGCGGGCGATCCAGGCTTCGAGCGCGTCGGCCGGGCATTCGGCCAGCCGCAGTTCGGCGCCGGTGACGCTGAGCCAGGCGAGGCCGCAGAAGTTGCGCGAGCCTGCATGCACCGCCAGCAGCAGGGATTCGCTCTTGTCGTTGAGCAGCTCGGCGTCGGTCAGCGTGCCGGGCGTGACCACCCGCACCACCTTGCGCTCGACCGGCCCCTTGGCCGCGCCGACCTCGCCGACCTGCTCGCAGATCGCGACCGATTCGCCGAGCTTGATCAGCCGCGCGAGGTAGGTGTCGACCGCGTGGAAGGGCACGCCGGCCATGATCACGGGCTGGCCGGCCGACTGGCCGCGCTGGGTCAGCGTGATGTCGAGCAGGCGCGCCGCCTTCTCGGCATCGCCGTAGAAGAGCTCGTAGAAGTCGCCCATCCGGTAGAACAGAAGCGTCTCCGGATGGTCCGCCTTGAGGCCCAGATACTGGGTCATCATGGGGGTGTGTCCGGACGCATCCGGCTTCGCAGACCCTTGATTTGCAAGGGGTTTTTTCAGAGTCCCGTGGATTTCACCGGGGCTTTCACGATCGACGGCTGGCTGATTCAAATGGCGGACACCTAACGAAACTTGGCTGCACTCGCGCCGCATGTCGACGCGTGCTGCAAAGCGCTTGCAGCCGGGCCGGCACATTATGGTTGACGCGCACAGGCGCCGAGCTTCGACCCAGGCACGGTCGGCGGGTAGATTCCGCGCCGGGAAGGGACTGCCTGTTTTGGAGGCACCGTGTCGCAGGCCCCGCCAGGCAACGATCTCGGCTGAAGCCAGCACGGTTCTCCACAGCGTTGTCCCCATAAATTAGGGAAAACCCGGACTTTGTTGGCCGTCTCGCGCAGACCGGGCGAAACCTCCGGGCAAGGCCGTGATCGCCCGTGATTGCCTCCAAATGGCGTCAGGCGGCACAATGCCGCGGCCCGATGGGTTGCTTCGCCCCCCAAAGGCGGCCCGGGGGGCGTTTCAGGCCTGGCCGCGGCGCCGGCGGGCGACGCGCACGGCATCGACCCAGGTGTCGATGTTGAAGCGCTGGCCCGAATCCGCGATGCGCGCGGACGTGATGCGGTGCAGGGGCAGCCGCCGGCCATCGCCGGGCAGTTCGCCGTGGCCGACGATCACTTTCTTTTGCAGGTCCAGGTGATCGACCTGCAGCGTGCATTCGACCTTCCGGTCGTGGGCGTCGACGTAGCGGACCCGGATCCGCGGCGTTTCGTCGACGATGGCATGCTCGCCCTTGCCCTGGATGAACCATTCGGGAAGGGTGTCGGGGACGGAGTCGTCCGAGGGGCCGATCCCCCCGCGCACGGTCGGGATCTCCAGCGGCACGTGGCCCGATCGCACCCGCGCGGCTTCGATGCGGCGTTCCGCCTCGCGGCGCACCGCGATCCGGCGCCAGGCCCACATCGCGCCGAACAGCAGCAGCACGCCCGTCAACGGGGCAATCAAGAACTGCCATTGCGCCAGTTCGAAGCTCATGGCATGCCTCCTTGGCGCTATCGCCTTCCAATGCCTAAGTGTTCAAAGCAAACGCGAAATTCTCGGCACCTGACCGGCGAGTGTCAAACGGCCGCGTGGCATAGCGCGTTTGGGGGGCTCAATCCTCGTGGGGTTCGTGCGTGGCGATCGCGCCGCGGCGCCAGTAGCCGGAGGCCTTGACCCACTTCGGATGGGCGCCGCGTTCAGCCACCAGGTGGGCGCGAATCGCCTTGGCGGCGACGGATTCGCAGGCCACCCAGGCGTGGAAATCGCCCGGGGGAAGCGCCTGTTGACGCAGGGCGTCGAGCAGCGCGGCGCCCGTGCCGGGCTCGGCCCCGCGACGGTGCAGCCAGCGAAGGCTGAGCGACGCCTGCGTGTCGAAGGCGATTTCGTCGGCCTCGCTATCGACTTCCGCCAGCACCACCGCACGGGCGCCGGGCGGCAGTTCGGCCAGCCGACGGGAGATCGCGGGCAGGGCCGTGTCGTCGCCGATCAGCAGGTGCCAGTCGAAGGCGGTCGGGATGAGGAAGGAGCCGCGCGGGCCGCCGACGCCGACCATGTCGCCGGGGCGGGCCGCTTCGGCCCATTGCGTGGCCGGGCCGGCGTCGTGCAGCGCGAAATCGATTTCGAGCGTGCCGGCCGCCGGGTCGTGGCGGCGCGGCGTGTAGTCGCGCATCGCGGGCTTCGGGCCGGTCGGCCAGACCGGGCCTTCGGGCCCGGCCGTCGGCACGGCGAGCCGCCCGGTCGCCGTGTCGGGGAAGAAGATCTTCGCGTGGTCGTCGAAGCCGGGGCTGGTGAAGCCCGCGAGTTCGTCGCCGCCGAGCGTGACGCGGATCAGGTGCGGCGTGATGCGCTGCACGGTCTGCACCTGCAGCTTGCGAAACCGCAGGTCGTGGCGCACACGGCGCGGCAGGCGGTCGGGGGTGGTGGGTGGGGTGGCGCAAGAGGTTTCGGTCATGAGATTCAGATGCGTTCCAACTGTTGGGCGGCGCTGTCGAGCACCGCGGCGAATTCGTGGGCTTGTTGTTCGGTGAGAGGGGCTCCGGCGAGGCGCAGGCGCATCGCGAGCTTGAGGTTCTCGATGGCGCGCACCACCTGCGGCGGCCGGCCGGCACGCGGTCCGGCGCCATCGACGCCGCCGTCCATGCGGGCCATCATCTCGTCGGTGGTGGCACGGTTGGCGGCGAGGAAATCCAGGCCGCCGGCGGTGATGCTGTAGCGCTTGCGCCCGCCGCCATCGGCGGCATCGACGCTGACATGGCCGAGTTCCTCGAGCAGCGTGAGCGTGGGGTAGACGATGCCCGGGCTCGGGCTGTAGCGGCCGCCGAGGCGCTCCTCGATGGCCTTGATGAGCTCGTAGCCGTGGCTCGGCTTGTGGGCGATCAGCTGCAGCAGCACGAAGCGCAGCCCGCCGTGGCCGAAGACCCGGCCCCCGCCGCCGCGGCTGCCGCCGCGATGGGCTTCGCTTTCGGCACGCCCGCCGCCAAGACCGTCGGTGTGTTCACCGCGCCGGCTGCCGTGTAAAAAGCCCTTGAAAGCTCGCATGATGGTCCTCGATGTCGATATCTGATTTTATAAAGATATATCTAAATAGAGTCGGAGTCAAGGTTTGAGCACACCGCGCCACACCTACGTCGCACGCATCAATCGCGTGACCGACCACATCGACAGCCATCTGGCGGAGCCGCTCGATCTCGCGACGCTGGCCTCGGTGGCGCACTTTTCGGCCTGGCATTTCCACCGCGTGTTCCAGGCCATGACCGGCGAGACGCTGGCCGATCGCGTCCGGCGGCGCCGGCTGGAGGTGGCGGCGACCCGGCTGCTGCTCGTTCCGCCCGAGCCGGTGCTGGCGATCGCGCTCGACGTCGGCTTCGGATCGGCGGCGGTGTTCACGCGCGCCTTCGGCGCCCACTTCGGCGTGACGCCGACCGCATGGCGGCGGGGCGGATCCCGGGCCTGGGCCGAGCAGCGCCGCGTCGAACTCGGCAAGATCCATCAAGCCGAACGTACGGTGCCTCCGGCGGCGGGGGACGAACGGATCAAGGTCGTGCTCAAGACCCTGGCGCCGGCCCGCGTGGCCTTCCTGCGGCATGTCGGTCCCTACGGCAGTTCCGCCATCACGCGCACCTGGCGACGCTTCGCCGCCTGGTGCGACCCGCAGGGGCTGATGCAGCCGCGCCGCCGGATGTACGGCATCGCGCATGACAACGCGGACCTCACGCCGCCGGAGCAGTGCCGCTACGACGCCTGCATCGAGGTCGACGCCGGCTTCCGGCCCGCGCGCGAGATCGGCGTCCAGGAACTTCGCGGCGGCCGCTACGCCTGCATCGATTTTCAGGGCACGGCGGCCGAGATCCACGCCGCCTGGGTGCAGCTGTGCGACTGGCTGCCCGACAGCGGCTACCAGGCCGACGACGCGCCGCCGGTCGAGGTCTATGGCATGGACTTGGCACTCGACGCGCAGACCGGCGCCTTCAGCTGCGCCCTGTGCATGCCGGTGCGGCCGCTCTAGGTGTTGCCGATCGGCTCCAGCACGGCGAGCAGGCGCGACAGGCGGGCGTCCAGCGCGGCCAGGTCCGAAGGCTTGAGGGCGGCAAGGATCCGG
The DNA here is from genome assembly GCF_056405335.1 of Variovorax sp. P1_H12_2. NCBI lineage: Bacteria > Pseudomonadati > Pseudomonadota > Betaproteobacteria > Burkholderiales > Comamonadaceae > Variovorax > Variovorax sp. P1_H12_2. The sequence continues at coordinate 1,936 of NZ_JBFUCI010000061.1, read as the reverse complement.
TGCTCGTTCTCGACATGCGCCTCCACGGCGCGGTCGATCAGCGCGAGCCCGTCCGGCGTCAATTGCACCAGCATGCTGCGTGCGTCATCGGGGTGCGGCAGGCGCTGCACCAGGGCGCGCGCCTCCAGCCCCTTGAGCCGGTGCGTCATGGTGCCCGAGCTCACCATCAGCGCCGAGAACAGGGCCGTCGGCGCCAGCCGGAAGGGCGCGCCGGAGCGCCGCAGCGTGGCCAGCACGTCGAATTCCCAATGGGTCAGCTGGAAGGCCGCAAAGGCCTCGTCCAGCCTTCGCTGCAGCAGGGCGGAGCAGCGGTTGATGCGCCCGATCGGCCCCATCGGGGCGACATCCAGGTCGGGCCGCTCCCGGTGCCATTGACCCAGGATGACGTCCACCGCGTCCGGCTGTCGTTCCGTTCCCATTCGCCAAGTCCTCAGTTGTCTTGAGTTCAAGATTATCTGCTACGCTACTTATCTTGAATTCAAGATAAATAGATGATGGCCGAACAAAAACTCATCCGCTGGAACGAGGTGCTCCTGACCGCCCTCGCGCCCGCCATCTGGGGCTCCACCTWTATCGTCGCCACCGAACTGCTGCCGCCGGACCGGCCGTTCACGGCGGCGTTGCTGCGCTGCCTGCCGGCCGGCCTGCTGCTGACGCTGTTTGTCCGGCGGCTGCCCGCGCGGCGCGACTGGGGCCGGCTGGCGCTGCTCTCTGCGCTGAACATCGGCTTCTTCCAGGCGTTGCTGTTCGTCGCCGCATACCGGCTGCCTGGCGGTCTGGCGGCGGTGGTGGGCGCGATCCAGCCGCTGCTGGTGATGGGCCTGGCCTGGGCGCTGGACCATCGCCGGCCTGCGCGCCTGGCCGTGGGCGCGGCTCTGCTGGGGATCCTCGGCATGGCCGCGCTGCTGTTGTCGCCGGGCGCTGCCTGGGACCCGGTCGGTATCGCGGCGGCCCTGGCCGGGGCCGCGTGCATGGCCGCCGGCACCTTCCTGGCGCGGCGCTGGCGGCCCGATGTGCCGGTGCTGGCCTTCACCGGCTGGCAGTTGCTGGCGGGCGGCCTGATCCTGCTGCCGTTGGCCTTGGCGATCGATCCGCCGCTGCCGGCGCTGAGCGCGGTGCAAGTGCTGGGCTATCTCTACCTGTCGCTGGTCGGCGCCTTGCTCGCCTATGTGCTGTGGTTCCAGGGCATTGCGCGCCTGCCGTCGGTGGCCGTGTCATCCCTCGGTCTCTTGAGCCCGTTGACGGCGGTGATCCTGGGCTGGGCCCTGCTGGGCCAATCGATGACGGGCCTGTCGCTGGTCGGCCTCCTGATGGTGCTCGGCAGCATCCTGGCCGTGCAATGGGCCGCCAGCCCGGATGCCGGCGGCAAAACGTGACGAAATGCCGGTCCGGTCTGTGGGTGTATTGCGCAGGGGGGTCTTGAAAACTAGGGTAAACCCCTAAAATAGCAGGCATGACCGCATCGACCTCCTATTTCCCCCGCAACCCCAAGTTCACCGACGCATTCGAGCGTGACCTGGCCAACGACGATGTGCGCCACATCGGCCGCGACGAGCCGTCCGTCTTTGCGCCGGCCCTGAATCGCCTGGGCGCGGGCTTGCGCGCCTTGGTGCGCACCGTGCACTTCCTGCGCGCCTCCGCGCAGCGCCGGGCCCTGGGCATCCAGGCCAGCTGAGCCCCAGCGGCCCACGAAAAAGCCCCTTGCGAGGGGCTTTTTTTGTTGCCGCACCAAGGCCGGCGCAGCCAGGCCCGTTGGTGAAACACCGCGGAACTGGCTTTGCCAGGCCGCTGGTGTTGCCCCCGGTCGGGGGTGGGCGCCCGACACGAAGTGCGGGCAACCTGGGGGCGAGCAACAGTGCCACCGCGGAACTGGCTTTGCCAGGCCGCTGGTGTTGCCCCCGGTAGGGGGTGGGCGCCCCGACACGAAGTGCGGGGC
>NZ_JBFUCI010000060.1:0-20821 GCF_056405335.1 Variovorax sp. P1_H12_2 | reverse complement strand
GCTGTGGCCTTCGGAGGAGTTCGCCTCGATCGCGCGCGACCTGGCGGCGCGCTACGGCGCCCGGCTGACCGTCACCGACGATCCGGCCGAAGCCGTGGCCGGCGTGGACTACATCCACACCGATGTCTGGGTGTCCATGGGCGAGCCGAAGGAGGTCTGGAAGGAACGCATCGGCCTGCTGATGAAGTACCAGGTCAATGCGGCGCTGATGAAGGCCAGCGGCAATCCGAACGTCAAGTTCATGCACTGCCTGCCCGCTTTCCATGACACGGAGACCACGCTGGGCAAGCAGATCGCCGACACCTACGGCATCTCGGACGGGCTCGAAGTGACCGACGAAGTCTTCGAGTCCGAATGGAACATCGCCTTCGAGCAGGCCGAGAACCGGATGCACACCATCAAGGCCATCCTCGTTGCGACGCTGGGAGACTGATCGTGCTGATCGTCACCGCCCTGGGAGGCAACGCGCTGCTGCGGCGCGGGCAGCCGATGACCGCGGAGAACCAGCGCGAGAACGTGCGCATCGCCGCCAGATCGCTGGCGCCCGTCGCGCGTCAGCACGACCTGGTGGTCGGGCACGGCAACGGGCCGCAGGTCGGCCTGCTGGCGCTTCAGGGCTCGGCGTACGCGGCGGTCGAGACCTACCCGCTCGACGTGCTGGGCGCGGAGACCGAAGGGATGATCGGCTACATGATCGAGCAGGAACTCGGCAACCTGCTGCCCTTCGAGCGCCCGTTCGCCACGCTGCTGACCATGGTCGAGGTCGACCCGAAGGACCCGGCCTTCGCGAATCCGACCAAGTTCATCGGCCCGGTGTACGAAAAAGACGAAGCCGACCGGATCGCTCTCGCGAAAGGCTGGGTCTTCAAGCAGGACGGCGACAAGTGGCGCCGCGTGGTCGCGTCGCCCGAACCCAAGCGCATCTTCGAGCTGAGGCCGATCAAGTGGCTGCTCGAGCACAACACCATCGTGATCGCTGCGGGTGGTGGCGGCATTCCGGCCGCGTATGGACCGGGCACAGAGCGCAAGCTGGCCGGCATCGAGTGCGTGATCGACAAGGACTTCGCGACCGAGTTGCTGGCGCGCGAACTGGGCGCCGACCTCTACGTCATGCTGACGGACGCCGACGCGGTCTACATGGACTGGGGACAGCCGACCCAGCGGGCGATCCGCAGGGCCGCGCCGGAAGCGCTGGCGGCCCTGCCGTTCGCCGCCGGCTCGATGGGGCCCAAGGTCCAGGCCGCGTGCCGCTTCGTGCGGGCGACCGGCAAGCGCGCCGCCATCGGGGACCTCGCCGATCTCGGCCGCATCATCGCCGGCGAGGCGGGCACGATGGTCGCCGCGAATGTCGACGGCATCGTCTACGCATAAGCGCACCGACCCCGGCGCAGCGGCAAGGCCGCGCGCGAAGAGCGAATGGCCGGCCCCGCCGGAGACGCCATGCTGACGGACTATCCGCTGATTGTCTTCGTCGTGTCTTTGGCGCTCCTCTTGTCCTCGGTGTGGGCGGGGGTGAGGATCTTCAGAAGACGGTGGAAGCCCCGGGAGAGCATGCGGGATGACTTCGGCGTCATCCAGGCCGCGGCGCTGACGCTGCTGGGGCTCATCATCGGCTTCACGTTCTCGATGGCCATCAACCGCTACGACCAGCGCAAGAACCTCGAGGAAGCGGAGGCCAATGCGATCGGTACCGAATTCCTGCGGGCCGACCTGCTGCCTGCGGCGGATGCCGCCAGGGTCCGGGCGCTGCTGGCGGAGTACTTCGACCAGCGCGTGCTCTTCTACACGACCCGCGATGCCGAGCAGCTCAAGCAGATCAATGCCCGCACCGCGCAGTTGCAGGCCGCCCTGTGGTCGGCGGTCGCCGTACCGGCGGCCGCGGCGCCATCGCCGACGATGGCCGTCGTGGTCATCGGAATGAACGACGTCCTCAACGCCCAGGGCTACACCCAGGCCGCCTGGTGGAACCGGATTCCTTCGGCCGCCTGGGCACTGATGCTGATCATCGCCGTCTGTTGCCACCTGCTCGTCGGCTATGGCGTGAAGGATCCCAGGGCGGAGCGCACCCTGCTGCTCGTCCTGCCGCTGGTGATGTCGATCTCGTTCCTTCTCATTGCGGACATCGACAGCCCGCGCGGCGGCGTGATCCGGGTGAAGCCCGACAATCTGTTGAGTATTGCGGCGTCGCTGCGCCCGCGTTGAGGCGCGTCAATTCGCGCATCAGGCCATGGAGGACACTATGGATGGCCAGCTTCACCCGACGGAAGGAGCTCTCATGTACCAACGCATTCTGGTTCCACTGGACGGAAGCGAGACCTCGTTGCAGGGGCTGGACGAGGCCGTTCGCATGGCCTTGCGAGACGGTGCGACGCTGCGCCTCGTCCATGTCCTCAACAAGTTCAGGCGGACCACCGGCTACGCCTCGACCGCCTCGTTCTCGGAGCTGCTGCCGGGCATGAAGGAAGCCGGCGAACAGCTGCTTCGGGAGGCCCGCGATCGCGCCGAACGCGGCGGCGCCAAGACCGAGACCAAGCTCCTCAGTTCGCTGACCGGTGCATTGTCGGAAATGGTCGCGGACGAGGCGGCGGACTGGCACGCCGACCTGATCGTGATCGGCACGCATGGTCGCCGAGGCATCGAGCGGATCCTGTGGGGCAGCGATGCGGAGCAGGTCCTGCGGGTCGCGAATGTGCCGGTGCTGCTGGTCCAGGCAGCGGGCGGAGAAGAGCCATGATCGAAGAAGACGTCGACGGCGTCGCCACCGCGGCGCGCACACCGGTGCTGAGTCCCGTGGACCGCGTGTCGGAACTGCTGTTCGGCCTGTTCATGGCGCTTTCCTTCGTGGGCGCCGTGTCGGTGGCGGAGTCCGGGCGCGAGGACATCCGCAAGATGTTCGCCGCCGCCCTGGGATGCAACCTCGCCTGGGGCCTGGTCGATGCGGTCATGTACCTGGTGCGCACGGTCACCGACCGCGGCCGGTGGCTCACGCTCGTGCGCTCCGTTCGCGCGACCGCGGACGCGGAAATCGGTCGCCGCCTCATCTCGGACGCCCTGTCGCGGGTCGGGGCGAAGTTCATGATGGAGGCCGAACTCGAAGCCGTTCGCGGGCGCATCCTCGCGCTGGCGTCCGTGCCGGCGCGGCCGGTTGTTCTCAAGGACGACCTGCTCGCCGCGATCGCGATCTTCCTGCTCGTGGTCGCGTCGACCTTTCCGGTGGTGCTGCCCTTCGTGCTGATGCAGGACGTCGGCATCGCCAAGACCTTGTCCCGTGCCATCGCGCTGGCAATGCTGTTCGTCGGCGGGCTCGCTCTCGGACGCTACGCGGGCTACGGAAGCTGGAGGGTCGGGTTCATCATGGCCGGGCTTGGCATCGCGCTGGTGGCCGCGATCATGGCGCTCGGAGGTTGAACCACTGGCACCGAGGGGAAGGCGTCACGGCCGGCAGGATCCGATGCGCAGCGCAGCAAACAGTGATCCAATCGTGCCAAGGCGGATCACACGCCGCTGGAGACCCAGATGCTCGTGCGCAGTCCGCTCTATCTGCTGGAACGATTCGATCCTGGCGTGGTCCAGCTCGACAGCGAGCTTCGGGTCATCGCCATGAACAGCCTGGCCCGGCGTCTGCTGCCGGTCGAGGACAAGCAGCCGTTCGAGAAGATGGTGCTGTCTTTTCACCCCGAGCGCTCCGTGGCCAAGGTGAAGTTCCTGTTGGACCAGGCCGAGTGCCCGGTCAGCAACCCGCCGCCGATGACCATGATCATCAACATCCCGGAACGGGTGTTGCTGATCAAGGTGACCAAGCTGTCCGACCTGCACGGCGATACCACCGGCTACACGCTGATCTTCTACGACATCACCGAACAGGTGAGCGGAAATGAACCGGCGCTGGCGATGACACCGGGGAGCCCCGCTGCGGAGCATCCCGCGCCCGCCAAGCGGCAGCTGCACAAGATCCCGACCGTTTCGCAGAACCGCATCGTGCTGGTCGATGTGGAGGCGGTGACGTACATCCGCTCGGAAGGCCACTACACCTGGGTCAGCACGGCGCAGGGCTCGAGCTTCTGCAATCTCAACATCAGCGACCTGGCGGAGCGGCTCGACGGTGCGTCCTTCTTTCGCATCCATCGCAGCTACCTCGCGAACCTCGATTTCGCCGAGCAGATCCTGCGCGACGAAGGCAGGGTCAGCCTGAAGCTGCGCGGCGAATCCACGGCGCTGCCGGTGGCGCGCACGAGCGTCGCCCGGCTGCTCGAACAGCTCGGGATCGGCGAGGTCGACACCCTGAGAAACTGACCGGCAGCGCGCCGCGCCGCGGATTGGGGATAACCCGTAGCGGCGATCCGGCGCCCGCCGTTCATGCGCGCAGCGCTGCCATTCGTGCGTCCCAAGCGCTCGTTCGTGCGCCGGACCCGTTCGGCGGATGCGTCTGGTTCTAAGTTCTCCAGGCACCCCTTCGACTGGAGACAAGAACAATGATCCCATCCGGATTCGACTACCACGCGCCCCGTTCGGTCGGCGACGCGATCGCACTGCTCGGGCAGTACGGCAGCGACGCCAAGCTGCTGGCCGGCGGCCACAGCCTGCTGCCGATGATGAAGCTTCGCTTCGCGCAGCCGGCGCACCTGATCGACCTGAACCGCATCGAGACGCTGCGCGGCATTCGCGAAGAGGGCGACACCATCGTGATCGGCGCCATGACGGTCGAGAACGAGTTGATCCACTCGCCTTTGCTGCAGCAGAAGCTGCCGCTGCTGCCCGAGGCCGCGAAGCAGATCGCCGACCCGCAGGTGCGCAACCGCGGCACCATCGGCGGCGACATCGCGCATGGCGACCCCGGCAACGACCACCCGGCGCTGTCGCTCGCGCTCGACGCCGTGTTCGAGCTCGAAGGGCCGAAGGGCACGCGGCGGGTGTTGGCCGACGGCTTTTTCCACGGCACCTACATGACCGACATGGCCGAGGACGAGGTGATGACCGCGATCCGCATGCCGGCCTTCGCGCCCGGCACCGGCCATGCCTACCAGAAGCTCAAGCGCAAGACCGGCGACTGGGCCACCGCGGCGGCGGCGGTGGTGCTGCGGATCGACGGCGGCAACGTGAGCCACATCCGCATTGCGCTGACCAACCTGGCGCCGACCGCCCTGCGGGCCACGGACGCCGAAGCCGCGCTGCTCGGAAAGCCGCTGACCGAAGCCGCGATCGCCGATGCCGCCGCGCGTGCGATGGCGATCTGCGACCCCGCCGAGGACCTGCGCGGCGACCGCGACTACAAGACTGCGATGGCCGGCCAGATGGTGCAGCGCGCGCTGCGCGTGGCGCTGTCGCGCTGCGCCTAGGCGCGATCAGGAAGAACCAAGGAGCCGACCCATGGGCAAGCAGATCATCCACATCACCGTCAACGGCAAGCGCCTCGAGAAGGCGGTCGAGCCGCGCACGCTGCTGATCCACTTCCTGCGCGAGGACTGCGGCCTGACCGGCGCGCACATCGGCTGCGAGACCAGCCATTGCGGCGCCTGCACCGTCGATCTGGACGGCCAGTCGGTCAAGAGCTGCACCCACCTGGCGATCCAGTGCGATGGTTCGCAAGTGCTGACCGTCGAGGGCCTGGCCCAGGGCCCGCTTCTGCATGCGGTGCAGGAAGGCTTCTACAAGGAGCACGGCCTGCAATGCGGCTTCTGCACGCCCGGGATGCTCATGCGCTCGTACCGCTTCCTGCAGGAGAACCCGAATCCGACCGACGAGGAAGTGCGCGCCGGCCTCGGCGGCAACCTGTGCCGCTGCACCGGCTACCAGAACATCGTGAAGGCGGTGCTGCACGCGGCGGCGAAGCTGCGGCAAACCGAAAAGGTGGCCGCATGAGCACGCACGGCCGCCCGAAGGGCGAATTCCCCCTTGGGGGGACGGCGCGTAGCGCCAAGGGGGTCCAATGAACGCCCCGATGGATCCGGCGCTGCTGGAGCGCGCCGCTGCGCTGCAGGGCATGGGCGACAGCCGCCTGCGCAAGGAGGATGCGCGCTTCATCCAGGGCAAGGGCAACTATGTCGACGACATCAAGATGCCCGGCATGCTGCACATGGACATCGTGCGGTCGCCGGTCGCGCATGCACGCATTCGCAGGATCGACAAGAGCGAGGCGCTGAAGGTGCCCGGCGTGATCGCGGTGCTCACGGCCGAAGACCTGAAGCCGCTCAAGCTGCACTGGATGCCGACCCTGGCCGGCGATGTGCAGGCGGTGCTGGCCGACGAGAAGGTGCACTTCCAGATGCAGGAAGTCGCGGTCGTGATCGCCGAGGACCGCTACGCGGCCGCCGACGGCGTCGAGGCGGTGATCGTCGAGTACGACGAACTGCCGGTGGTGCTCGACCCCTACGCCGCGCTGGCGCCCGACGCGCCGGTGCTGCGCGAAGACCTGGCCGGCAAGACCGAAGGCGCGCACGGCAAGCGCGAGCATCCGAACCACATCTTCACCTGGGAGGCGGGCGACAAGGCCGCGGCCGACGCTGCCTTCGACACGGCGCCGGTCACGGTGGCCGAGCGCATCTACTATCCGCGCGTGCATCCTTGCCCGCTCGAGACCTGCGGCTGCGTGGCCTCGTTCGATCCGGTCCGCGGCGAGCTCACGACGTACATGACCTCGCAGGCGCCGCACGTGGTGCGAACCGTGGTGTCGCTGCTGTCGGGCATCCCGGAGTCGAAGGTGCGCATCGTCTCGCCCGACATCGGCGGCGGCTTCGGCAACAAGGTCGGCGTGTATCCGGGCTATGTCTGCGCGATCGTCGCCAGCATCGTGCTCGGCAAGCCGGTGAAGTGGATCGAGGACCGGATCGAGAACATCTCGAGCACCGCCTTCGCCCGCGACTACCACATGGACGGCGAGATCGCCGCCACGCAAGACGGCAAGATCCTCGGCCTGCGCGTCAACGTGGTCGCCGACCACGGCGCCTTCGACGCCTGCGCCGATCCGACCAAGTACCCGGCGGGCATGTTCCACATCTGCTCGGGCTCCTACGACATCCCTGCGGCCTGGTGCAGCGTGAAGGGCGTGTACACCAACAAGGCGCCCGGCGGCGTGGCCTACCGCTGCTCGTTCCGCGTGACCGAGGCGGTCTATGTCATCGAGCGCCTGGTCGATATCCTGGCGCAGCAGCTCGGTATCGACAAGGCCGAGATCCGGGCCAGGAACTTCATCCGCAAGGAGCAGTTCCCCTACACCTCGGCCTTCGGCTTCGAGTACGACTCGGGCGACTACCAGGGCGCGCTCGACAAGGTGCTGGCGGCCTGCGACTACAAGGGGCTGCGGGCCGAACAGGCGGCCAAGCGGGCCGATCCGGCCTGCCCGACCTTGATGGGCATCGGCCTGGTCGCCTTCACCGAAGTGGTCGGCGCCGGACCCAGCAAGATGTGCGACATCCTCGGCGTCGGCATGTTCGACAGCTGCGAGATCCGCATCCACCCGACCGGCAGCGCGATCGCGCGCATGGGCACGATCACGCAGGGCCAGGGCCACCAGACCACCTATGCGCAGATCATCGCGACCGAGCTCGGCATTCCGTCGGAAGTGATCCAGGTCGAGGAGGGCGACACCAGCACCGCGCCCTACGGGCTGGGCACCTACGGCTCGCGCTCGACCCCGGTGGCCGGCGCGGCGATCGCGATGGCCGCGCGGAAGATCCATGCCAAGGCGCGCAAGATCGCCGCCCACCTGCTCGAGGTCGGCGAGAACGACCTCGACTGGGAGATCGACCGCTTCAAGGTCAAGGGCGACGATGCGCGCTTCAAGTCGATGAAGGACATCGCCTGGGCGGCCTACCACCAGGCGCCTCCGGGGCTCGAGCCGGGCCTCGAGGCGGTGCACTACTACGACCCGCCGAACTTCACCTTCCCGTTCGGCGTCTACCTGTGCGTGGTCGACATCGACCGCGGCACCGGCGAGACCAAGGTGCGGCGCTTCTATGCGCTGGACGACTGCGGCACGCGCATCAACCCGATGATCATCGAAGGCCAGATCCACGGCGGGCTGACCGAAGGCTACGCGGTCGCGATGGGCCAGCAGATGCCTTTCGATGCCCAGGGCAACCTGCTGGGCAACACGCTGATGGACTACTTCCTGCCGACCGCGGTCGAGACGCCGAAGTGGGAGACCGACCACACCGTGACGCCGTCGCCGCACCACCCGCTGGGCGCCAAGGGCGTGGCCGAATCGCCGCACGTCGGGTCGATCCCGACCTTCACTTCGGCGGTGGTCGATGCCTTTGCGCACCTCGGCGTCAGGCACATGGTCATGCCGCACAGCGCGTACCGCGTCTGGCAGCAGCTCAAGGAAAGCGGCGTCGCGCTCTGAGGCGCTGCACCGGACCGTCTACACATGGAAGTCAAACTCGACAAACGCTATCCGCTCGACGTCGACCCCCGGCGCGCCTGGACGCTGCTCGCCGATGTGCCGGCCACGGCCGGCTGCATGCCCGGCGCGGCCATCACCGAGAAAGTTGACGACACCCACTACAAGGGCAGCGTCAAGGTCAAGGTCGGGCCGGCCAACGCGGCCTTCGCCGGCGACATCGAAGTGCTCGCGCTCGACGCGGCGAGCCAGACCCTGCAATTGCTGGGCAAGGGTTCGGACCGCGGCGGATCGTCGGCATCGATGAATCTCACGGCCACGATCGAAGCCGGCGAGGCCCCCGGTACGTCGGTGCTGGCGGGCCATGCCGAGGTCATCGTCAACGGCAAGTTCGCGCAGTTCGGCGGGCGCCTGATGGTGCAGGTGTCGGAGATGCTGCTCGGGCAGTTCGTCGACAACTTCCGTCTGGCGGCGGCGGCCTTGCCGCAGCCGCAGGCGGCGACCACCACTGCGGCGACCGTGGTCGAGCCCGCCGCCACCGCGCCGGTCCGGGCGGGGGACGCCCCCGCGCCCGCGCCTGCCGAGGCCAAGGAGATCAACGCGCTCGCGATCCTGTGGCAACTGGTCAAGGGCTGGGTGGCCGGCCTGTTCGGCAGGCGTGCCTGAGCCCGCCATGACCGATGCCGAGCTGCGAGAGTCGCTCCACCGCGCCGGCTACATCGCCGACGAGAGCCTGGCGACCACGCTGTGGCTGGCTGGCGAACTGGAGCGTCCGCTGCTGATCGAGGGCGACGCCGGCGTCGGAAAGACCGCGCTGGCCGGCGCGCTGGCGCGGGCGCGCGGACAGGCGCTGGTGCGGCTCCAATGCCATGAGGGACTGGACCTGTCGCAGGCCGCCTACGAGTGGAACTACGGCCGCCAGCTGCTGGCGATCCGCCTTGGCGAGACCCGGGCCGAGGGGCTCAAGGAGTCCGACCTGTTCGCACGCGACTACCTGCTGGAGCGGCCGCTGCTGCAGGCCATCTCGAGCGAGCAGCCCTGCGTGCTGCTGATCGACGAGATCGATCGCGCCGACGAGGCCTTCGAGGCCTTTTTGCTCGAGGTGCTGGCCGACTACCAGATCACAGTGCCCGAACTCGGCACCGTGCATGCGAGGCACATCCCGCAGGTGGTCCTGACCAGCAACGGCACGCGCGAGCTGTCGGATGCGCTGCGCCGGCGCTGCCTGTACCACTACCTCGACTATCCGAGCCTGGCGCGCGAGATCGCGATCGTGCGCGCCACCTTGCCGGATGCCGAGAGCGCGCTGATCGAGCAGGCGGTGGTCTTCGTACAGCGGCTGCGGCGCGAGGACCTGGCCAAGAAGCCGGGCGTGGCCGAGACGCTGGACTGGGTGCGCGCCCTGCATCGCCTGAGCTTCAAGGCGCTGCCCGAGGATCCGCATGCGCTCGGCGCCACGCTGGCCTGCCTGCTCAAGACGCGCGAGGACCGCTTCCAGTTCGGCGAGGATCGCGTGCGGCAGCTGATCGAAGGGCGGCGCGCGGTCGGCGTCGCCGAGAAGGCACCGCCATCGACGGTGGCGCCGACATGAACACCGTGGCGAGTCCGCTGGAGAGCATCGCCGGGTTCGCCGCGCTGCTGCGCGACCATGGCATGAAGGTCGGCATTGCCGAGCAGCAGGCCTTCGTCGAGGCGGCGCTGCGCCTGCCGCTCGCGCGGGCGGCGCGACTCGACCCGGCCTGGCGCGCGATCGCCTGCCACGACGCGAACGACTGGCGGCGCTGGCCCGAGCTGTTCGACGGCTACTGGCATCCGCAGCGCGCCAGGGGCCGCACCCGGGTCGGCGGCCAGACGCGGCCGAGCCGCAGCCTGCAGCAGGTGGTGCAGAGCCTGCATGAGCGCATGGAGGGCGGCATGCCTTCGGCGCGGCCTGGCCAGGCCGACACCGCGCTCGACAGGCCGGCCGTGACCGAGGACGAGCCGGCGCTGCCACGCGCAAGGGGCGGCGCCAGCCGCACCGACGCATTGCACGACCGCTCGCTGTCGCAATGGCTGCCGCAGGACCTCGCGCTGCTGCAGAGCCTGGCCGAGCGGATCGCGCGGCGGCTGCGCAAGCGCTTGACGCGGCGCTGGCAGGACGATGCGCAGGGGCGCCGTCTCGATGTTCGGCGCACGCTGCGCGCCAGCCTTCGAACGGGCGGACTGCCGATCCATCCGGCATGGCGCGCCGCGCGGCGGGAATGGCCGCGGCTCTTCATCCTGGTGGATGTCAGCCGGTCGATGGAGACCCATGCCCAGCTGTTCCTGCGCATCGCGCGCGCCTTCGTCGCCGCGATGAACGCGCGGGTGTTCGTGTTCCACACGCGGCTGGCCGAGGTCACGCCGCTGCTGCGCAGCGACTCGGCCGCGGTGCAGGAGAAGATCAACGCCGTCACGGCCGGCTTCGGCGGCGGCACCCGCATCGCCACCAGCGTGGCCGACTTCCACGCCGTGCATGCGCGCGCACAGCTTCAGCGCAACGCGCGCGTCTGGGTGCTGTCCGATGGCTTCGATGCCGATCCACCGGAACGGCTGGCGCAGGAACTGGCGCGCGTGCGCGCGCGCGGTGCACGGGTGCACTGGTTCCATCCGTCCGAGGCGCCGCCGGCATCGCAGGCGATGCAGGCGGTGATGGCGCAACGCGAACTTGTGGACGGTTTCTCGCGTCTCAACAGTCTGAGCGATCTTGCCGATCTCGCGAAGCATCTGCGCTGAATCGCCCGCATCCCCCTGAAGGAGAAGATGACATGAGCCACGCAGACACCGTCCTCGAGGCCGCGCGCCGGCTGCAGCAGGCCGGCACGCCCTGTGCGCTGGTCAGCGTCGTGAAGGCGCTGCCGCCCGCGTCCGCGCATCCGGGCGACAAGGCGGTCGTCACCGCCGACGGCGAGATGCAGGGCTGGGTCGGCGGCGGCTGCGCGCAGCCGGCGGTGATCCGCACCGTGCGCCAGGCGCTGGCCGACGGGCGGGCCCGGCTGATCCGCATCGCGCCGGCCGAGGAGGGCCACGAACGCGACCTGGGCGACGTGCTCGAGTTCGGCATGGCCTGCCATTCCGGCGGCACGCTGGAGCTGTTCGTCGACCCCTTGCTGCCGCGCGCAGAACTGGTGGTGATCGGCAATTCGCCGGTGGCGGCCAGCCTGGTGCAGCTCGGGCCGCGCGTCGGCTTCGCGGTGACGCTGGTGGCGCAGGGCGCGCAGGCGGCGGACCACCCCGATGCCTGCCGGGTCATCGACCGCGACGACGTCGCCACCGTGGGCCCGCAGATCGGGGCCGGCGCCTGGATCGTCATCGCGACGCAGGGGCGCCGCGATCTGCAGGCGCTCGGGCTGGCGCTGTCGCTGAACGCGCGACAGGTGTCCTTCGTCGCCAGCGCGCGCAAGGCCCGGGTGTTGAAGGATTCGTTGATCACCGCGGGCGCCGATGCCGCCGCCGTGGCCGCCATCGTGGCACCGGCGGGCTATCCGATTTCGGCATCGACGCCGGAGGAGATCGCGCTGTCGGTGCTGGCGGCGGTGGTGGCGAATCGGCGCCGGTCCGCCGCGGCCCCAACGCTCTGCGCCACGCAAGAGGCCTGGGCCGACGACAGGCCGGTCGCCGCGCTGCCGGCCCGCTCGCCGTGCTGCGGAGGCTGAMATGGGCTGCATCCTCAAGGGCGGCGGCGGGCTCCATGCGCGCCTCGCCGTGGGTGCGGTGCTGCTGGCCGCGGGCGCCGGCACCCGGCTCGGCGGACGGCCCAAGTCGCTGCTCGAACTCGGCGGCGTGCCGCTGATCCGGCGCCAGCTGATCGCGCTGTCGGGCGCGGGCGTCGACGAGGTGGTCGTGGTGCTGGGCCACCATGCGGAAGCGATCGAGGCGGCGGTGCGCGAATTTCCGGTGACGCTGGCGCGCAACCCGTCGCCCGACGACGGCCAGGCCTCGTCGGTGCGCACCGGCCTGCAGGCCCTCACGGGAAAGCTCGACGCGGTGGTCGTCGCGCTGGCCGACCAGCCGATGATCAATGCGCAGGACATCACGGCGCTGATCGGCGCCTTCAAGAAGCGCGGTGAGGCGTCGATGGTGGTGCCGCGCGTGGCCGGCGAGCCCGGCAACCCGGTCATCTTCGAGGCCGAGCTGCGCGACCAGTGGCTGGCCGGGGATGTCAACGGCGCCTGCCGCCGCTGGCGCGAGACCCATCCCGAGCGGGTGCACTGGCTCGACACCGACAACCAGCGCTACCGCGTCGACATCGACACGCCGGAAGACCTCGAGCGCTTCGCGAAGCGCACCGGCCACATGCTGCGCTGGCCCGCCGCACTGGCGGCCGCCTGAATCCCTGTCTTTCGCTTCCCTGGACAAGACCGTGCATTGACAAATAGGTCGTATGACCCATAATTGCGCCAATGGGTCATGCGACCTATTGTTGATCGGTGTTTCCATGGGCGCCCCAGTGACGATTGCACGCACACTTTTCGAAGAAGACCATCAGATGTTCCGCGACGCAGTGCGTCGCTTCATGGAGACGGAGGTCACTCCCAACCACGCTCACTGGGAAGAGCAGGGCTATGTGGACCGCGAGATCTGGCGCAAGGCCGGCGCGGCGGGCTATCTGTGCCCCAGCCTGCCGCAGCGGTACGGCGGTGTGGGCGTCGATATCCGCTACAGCGCCATCCTGTTCGAAGAGCAGTTCCGCGCCGGCGCCACGGGCCTGGGCTTCGGCGTGCATTCAGAAATCGTCGCGCCCTACATTCATCACCATGGCAGCGAATACCTGAAGAGCACCTACCTGCCCAAGCTGGCCAGCGGCGAGATGGTGGGGGCCATCGCGATGACCGAGCCCGGCACCGGCTCGGACCTGCAAGGCATCCAGGCCACTGCCGTGCGTGACGGCGACCACTACATCCTCAACGGTTCCAAGACCTTCATCACCAATGGCTTTCATTGCGACCTGGTGGTGGTCGTGGCCAAGACCCCAACCAGCGCCCCCGGCTCCAAGGGCATCAGCCTGTTCGTGGTCGACACCACGATGGCCGGCTTCGTCAAGGGCAAGCGCCTGCACAAGATGGGCATGGACGCGCAGGACACGTCGGAGCTGTTCTTCGAAAACGTGCGTGTGCCGGCCTGCAACTTGTTGGGCGAGGAGGGCCGCGGCTTCGGCTACCTGATGCAGGAGCTGCCCTGGGAGCGCCTGCAGATCGCGATCAGCAGCGCCGCGTCGGCGCGCGCGGCGCTGGGCTGGACCCTTCAGTACGTGCGCGACCGCAAGGCCTTCGGCAAGTCGATCGCCGAGTTCCAGACCGTGGCGCACAAGCTGGCCGAGATGAAGACCGAGCTCGAGATCGCCCAGGTGTTCGTCGATCGCTGCATCGAACTGAAGGTGGCCGGCGAGCTGACGGCCGAGACGGCCTCGATGGCCAAGTGGTGGGTCACCGAGCTGCAGTTCAAGGTGATGGACCGATGCGTGCAGCTGCACGGCGGCTACGGCTACATGCGCGAATACCCGATCGCGCGCGCCTGGGCCGATGCGCGCGTGCACCGCATCTTCGGCGGCACCAACGAGATCATGAAAGAGCTGATCAGCCGCACGCTCTGAATTCACACGAAGGAAAAAAGATGGAAGCACTCGTTTACGACGCCCTGCGCACCCCGCGCGGCAAGGGCAAGAAGGATGGCTCGCTGCACGGCGTGACGCCGCTGGAACTGGCCGCTTGCGCGCTGCGCGCGGTGCGCGATCGCCACCAGCTCGACACCGCCGTGATCGACGATGTGGTCCTGGGCTGCGTGACGCCGGTGGGCGAGCAGGGCGCTTGCATCGCCCGCGCGGCGGCCCTGGCGGCCGGCTTCGATCAGCGCGTTGGCGGCGTGCAGGTGAACCGCTTCTGCGCCTCGGGCCTGGAGGCCGTCAACCAGGCCGCCGCGCAAGTGATGTCCGGCCAGGCCGACCTGACCGTGGGTGGGGGCGTGGAGAGCATGTCGCGCTTGGCCATGGGCTCGGACGGCGGTGCCTGGCCGGTCGACCCTCGTTCGGCCATTCCGACCTATTTCGTGCCGCAGGGCATTTCGGCAGATGCCATCGCGACCCAGTCGGGCTACTCGCGCCGGATGCTGGACGCTTACGCGGCCGAGAGCCACCGTCGCGCGGCGCACGCGCAGGCGCAGGGCTGGTTCGCCAGGTCGGTCGTTCCGGTGCGCGACCTCAATGGCCTGTTGATCCTGGACCGCGACGAGACCGTCCGCCCGCAAACCAGCGTGGACTCGCTGGGCGCGCTGAAGGCATCCTTCGGCGACATGGGTGAGAAATTCGGCTTCGATGCCGTGATCCGACAGCGCTATCCGGAGATGGAGAGCGTCGAACACACGCACCATGCCGGCAACAGTTCCGGCATCGTCGACGGCGCGGCCGCCGTGCTGATCGGCAACCGTGCCGTCGGCGAGCGCATCGGCCTCAAGCCCCGCGCCCGCATCCGCGCCTTCGCCACCGTGGGCTCCGAGCCGTCCATCATGCTCACCGGCCCGAGTTTCGCGGCTGAGAAGGCGCTCAAGCGCGCCGGCATGAAGGCCTCCGACATCGACCTCTGGGAACTCAATGAGGCCTTCGCCGCCGTGGTGCTGCGCTTCATGGAGGTGATGGCCGTGCCGCACGACAAGATCAATGTCAACGGCGGCGCCATCGCGATGGGCCATCCCCTGGGTGCCACCGGCGCCATGATTCTCGGCATCCTGCTCGACGAGCTTGAGCGCCGCGACCTGTCCACCGGCCTGGCCACGCTGTGCGTCGGCGCCGGCATGGGCATCGCCACCATCATCGAACGCGTCTGAACGAGGACCTCCCCACCATGATCGACTACACCCTCGACGCACAAGGCATCGCAACACTGAGCTGGGACATGCCCGGCCGCAGCCAGAACGTCATCAACGGCGAGAGCAGCGCGGCGCTGACCGAAGTGGTCAACAGGGCCGCGTCCGACGGCGCGGTCAAGGCCATCCTGATGACCTCGGCCAAGTCCGRTTTCTTCGCCGGCGGCGACCTCGAATGGCTGCTGGCCGCCGACGGCGCCGAAGCGCTGTTTGGCCGCACGCGCGAGCTGCACGCCGCGCTGCGCAAGCTCGAGACCTGCGGCAAGCCCGTGGCCATGGCCCTGCCGGGCACCGCCCTGGGCGGCGGTCTGGAGATCGCGCTGGCCGGCCACTACCGCGTGGCGGCCGACAACGCGCGTGCCCGCTTCGGCCTGCCCGAAGTCACGCTGGGCCTGCTGCCGGGCGGCGGTGGCACCCAGCGTCTGCCGCGCTTGATCGGCATCCAGAACGCGTTGCCGCTGCTGCTGGAAGGCAAGAAGCTCAAGGCCGCCGAGGCGCTGAAGCTGGGCATTCTGCATGCGGTCGTGGCTGCGGGCAGCGAGATCCAGGCCGCGCGCGACTGGCTGCTGGCGCAGACCGCGCCGGTGGCCCAGCCCTGGGACACGAAAGGCTTCAAGATTCCGGGCGGCGCCGTACAGAGCCCGGCCGTGCAGCAGCTCTTCGGCGCGGCCAACGCCATGCTGCGCGCCAAGACCTTCGGCAACTACCCGGCGCCGGCCCACATCCTGTCCTGCGTCTACGAAGGTCTGATCACCGACTTCGATACCGGCACGAAGACCGAGGCGCGCTACTTCGTCGCCACCGTGCTGTCGCCCGAGGCCAAGAACATGATCCGCACGCTGTTCTACAGCATGGGCGAGGCCAACAAGCTGGCCGCGCGCCCGGCCGGCGTGCCGACCCAGAGGTACACGAAGGTCGGCATTCTCGGCGCCGGCATGATGGGCGCGGGCATTGCCTATGTGACTGCCAAGGCCGGCATCGTCGCCGTGCTGCTGGACACCAGCCAGGAGGCGGCCGAACGCGGCAAGGACTACTCGCGCAAGCTGCTGGACAAGCAGGTGGCACGCGGCCAGACGACTCGGGAAAAGGCCGAGGCCTTGCTCTGCCGCATCGTCGCCACCACCGAGTATGCGCAGTTGGACGGGGTCGAGATGGTCATCGAGGCGGTGTTCGAAGATCGCGCCATCAAGGCCGACGTGACGCGCAGGAGCGAGGCCGTGATGGGAAGTGGCGCGATCTTCGCGTCCAACACCTCGACCCTGCCGATCACCGGCCTGGCCGAATCGAGCAGCCGGCCGGCCAGCTTCATCGGCCTGCACTTCTTCTCGCCGGTCGAAAAGATGCCCCTGATCGAAGTGATCATCGGCAAGCAGACCAGCGACGAGACCCTGGCCCGCGCGCTGGACTACATCAAGGCCGTGGGCATGACGCCCATCGTCGTCAACGACTCGCGTGGCTTCTACACCAGCCGGGTGTTCTCGACCTATGTGCTCGAGGGCATGGCCATGCTGGCCGAAGGCATCAACCCCGCGCTGATCGAGAGCGCCGGCCTCCTGGCCGGCATGCCGGTGGGACCGCTGGCCCTGACCGACGAGGTGAGCGCCGAGTTGTGCGTCAAGGTCGACAAGCAAGCGCGCGCGGACCTGGGCGATGCGTATCGCGAGCCGGCCGGCATGGCCGTTGCCCGGCAGATGGTCGCGCTGGGCCGCATCGGCAAGAAAGCCGGCAGGGGCTTCCATGAGTACCCCGAAAGCGGCAAGAAGTTCTTGTGGCCGGGGCTGGCTGAATGCTTCCCGCCTGCGGCGGAGCAGCCCGGCGTGGAGGAACTGGTGCAGCGCATCGTCACCGTGCAGGCGGTGGAGACCGCGCGCTGCATGCAGGAGGGCGTGCTGACCACCGCCCGCGATGCCGATGTGGGCTCGCTGCTGGGCTGGGGCTTCCCGCCCTTTCGCGGCGGCACGATCAGCCAGATTCACACGACCGGCATCCCCGCCTTCATCGACCGGTGCGAGGCCCTTCAGGCCCGGCACGGCGAGCGCTTTGCCGTGCCGCAGCTGCTGCGCGACATGGCGGCCAAGGGCGAGAGCTTCTACCGGAGGTGAGCCCAGGCCCGCTGTCGCCGGTTGCTCCTGGGCGCATCGGCGAAGTGGGTCTGGCGCCTGGAAGCGTCAAATTCCGCCGCGTGAAGCAGCGGAAAGGGCCGTCAAAGCGGCATGGCACGTTGAATGATCTCTTTGCAATCGGTGCCGTAAGGCAGTGTTCCGTACTGATGCTGCCCCTTTGCGGCAAGGCGCGAATGGCAGAACGCATCGGCGGTGTTTCCCGTCGAGTGCCGAGTCAACAGCGCGGCCTGCAATGCCAAAGCCATCCGGTCGACGAGATGGCGGGAAGAGAATTCCATCGCGACGGGGTCCGAACGCAGGGCATGCATGTCCTTTTTCAACTCGCTCACGTAGTCGCCGAGTATTCTGCTCTGGCCGGCTGCTTCGCCCACTTCGTCGAAAAACAGTTCCAGCAAGCCCGGCGTCTTGTTGAGGGCACGCAAGACATCGAGACATTGAACATTGCCCGGGCCTTCCCAGATGGCATTGATCGGCGCCTCGCGGTAGAGGCGCGGCATCGGGGAGTCCTCCATGACGCCGCTGCCGCCAATGCACTCCATCGCCTCATAGGCGTGGTGTGGCGTGCGCTTGCAGATCCAGTATTTGCCGATGGCGGTGACCAGGCGCACGAGCCCGTCCTCGCTGGGCTGATCACGATGGTCCATGGCGCGCGCCATGCGGAACGACATCATGGTTGCCGCTTCCGATTCGAGCGCCAGGTCGGCCAGCACGTTTTGCATCAGCGGCTGGTCGACCAAGGTCTTCCCGAAGGCGGCGCGGTTCTTGCAATGAAACAGCGCCTCAGCGGCGGCTCGCCGCATGCCGGCGGATGAGCCGATCATGCAGTCGAAACGCGTCATGGCAACCATTTCGATAATGGTCGGCACGCCTCGGCCTTCGGGGCCCACGCGCCAAGCCAGGGCGCCGCGCAGCTCGATTTCAGTCGAGGCGTTGGAGCGGCCGCCCATTTTCTTCTTCAATCGCTGAATTTGAATCGGGYTCTTTTCCCCATTGGGCTTCCAGCGAGGCAGCAAAAAGCAGGTCAATCCGCCCGGGGCATGGGCCAGGACCAGGAAGGCGTCGCACATCGGTGCCGACGAGAAAAATTTGTGCCCCACCAGAACATAGGCTTCGGCGCCGGATTCCTTGCCGATCGGATAGGCCTTCGTTGTATTGGCGCGCAGATCCGTGCCGCCCTGCTTTTCAGTCATCGCCATCGAAATGGTCACGGCCTGCTTCTGGCTGTCTGTGACATTGCGCGGATCATAGGATCGGGCGAGAATTTTCGGTTCCCATAGGGCAGCCAGATCCGGCTGCAAGCGGAGCGCCGGTATGGACGCAAAGGTCGCCGTGACCGGACAGCAATGACCGACTTCCACTTCGGTCTGCATATAGTATTTGGCCGCCCGCACCACATGGGAGCCGGGTCGCGGATCAGCCCAGGGCGAAGCATGCAGGCCTTCTTCAATGGCTGTTTTCATCAGCTTGTGATAGGCCGGATGAAATTCCACCAGATCCACGCGGGCGCCGAAGCGATCGTGGCTATCGAATTCCGGCAGGTGCTTGTTGGCCAGGACACCCAGTTCCAGATAGTCCGCAGTTCCGGTGAGCGCGCCGAAGCGCTGCAGGTCGTCCACGCCCCAGGCGCCGCCCTCGCGTTTCACGGCATCCATCAGCACGCAATCGCCGGCATAGAGGTTGTAGTCCGCCAGTTCACGCGTCTGGTTCAGCACCGCGTGGGTGTTGGCGTAGAAGGGGTCGCTGGCGGGCAACAAGGCCGGATCGAATTCTTTCAGGTAGTTCATGGTAATTAATTGTTGAGTAAAAGATATGATGCCGCCTCGAAGAAACGCACGCGTGGCTTTTCTCGAGGGCCATGGCCGTTCGGCTGCAGCCAGGTTACGCAGATTTCTCTTGCTCCAGCTTTCTCAATTCTCTTCTCAGAACCTTTCCGACGGCGCTCTTGGGCAGGGTCTTGATGAATTCAACCGATCGAGGAACCTGATAGGTCGACATATTCTCCTTGCAGTACTCAATGATGTCCTCCGCCGTCACTGGCTCCATATCGCCTTCCTTGAGCACGACATAGGCTTTCACCGATTCGCCCCGGTAGTCGTCAGGTACGCCTATGACGGCGACCTCCAATACGGCCGGGTGCTTCATGACGGTTGATTCGACATCGAATGGAGATATGTTGTGGCCGGAGGCGATGATCAGATCCTTGATCCGGTCGACAAAGAAAATGAAGCCGTCCTTGTCCATATACCCGGCATCGCCGGTGCGGACCCAGCCGTCGGGCTGGAAGGTCGCCTTGGATTCCTCGGGCTTGTTCCAGTAGCCCTTCGAGGTTTGCGGGCTGCGGTACATGATTTCGCCCGTCTCCCCGATCGGAACCATGGCCCTGGTTTCCGGGTTCACGACCTTCACTTCTCCATTGGTGGGAACGCCAATGGATGCATTGCTCTTCTTGTTCTGGATGTTCACGATCGCGCCGGCGTTGCATTCGGTCATTCCCCAACCCTGGGTCAGTTCCACGCCGGTCTTTTCCTTCCACAGCCGCTGAACCTCCGCGGGGACCGGCGCCCCGGCGGCGATGCAGACGCGCAGCCGGCGCAGGTCGTGCCTGGAAAGGTCCGGGTGATTCAGCAACGCGATGAACATGGTCGGTATACCGAGCATGGTGGTGACTTCATATCGATGAAGATAATCCAGATACTTGCCGGGCTCGAACATGGGCATGAGAACGACTGTCCCGCCCTTGTAAAGCGTTGGATGCAAGAATAGATAATAGCCGCCGATGTGGAACATCGGCAGCAGATGCAAATTCACATCGTTGTGCGATATTCCAATTGGCTGGCAATGGGAAAGGTTTGCATGCGCCATGTTGAAGTGGCTCAGCATGACCCCCTTCGGTGGCCCCGAGGTGCCGGCCGTGTAGATCAACAGGGCCATATCCTCTTTCGGATCGACGGCCACTGCCGGCGGATGGGTCGGGTAATTTTCGATGCAATCCATGAAATCAATCGCATCCGGCATGATTTTCTTTTCCGGATTCATTGCGGGTGGAATCCAGCATCCCGGTTCGGAAATGTCGGCCAGGTGAACGCTGATGACGTGGCGAAGCCCGGTGCTTGCCTTCACCTTTTGGATGAGGGGATAAAATGCATCCAGAAAGACGATGGCCAGGGCGCCCGAATCGTTCAGGACATGCGCCAGTTCATCGGTCTTGAACATCAGGTTGACCGGCACCGCGATGGCGCCAATCTTGAGGATGGCGTGAAAGGCGATGACGCTCTGGGCCGAGACCGGCGTCATGACGCAGACGCGGTCTCCTTTCTTGACACCCAAATCCGCGAGTGCGGTCGCGAATTTGTCGGACATCTGGTCCATTTCCCTGTAGGAAATTTTCTTCTCACAGGAAACCAGAGCGGTCTTCGATGGGAATCGGCGGGACGATTCCCTGATGGCGTCATAGAAATTCTCCTCCGGCGTCGGCGGCATGGGT
>NZ_JBFUCI010000059.1:0-20832 GCF_056405335.1 Variovorax sp. P1_H12_2 | reverse complement strand
TAGTTCCGCTGTTCGGGCAAATACTCTTGCGGGCCGCCTTTGGGCGGCCCTTTGCTTTTTGTGGGGTGGGTGCATAATCGCCCCCGCCCCAACATGAACCGACTCGCGTCCATCCTGCCGCCCGCTCAAGTGCTCGTGAGCGTCGACGCCACTAGCAAGAAGCGTGCTTTCGAAGAAGCAGGGCTCCTGTTCGAGAACCTGCACGGTCTCGGGCGTGCCCTGATTACCGACAGCCTGTTTGCGCGCGAGCGCCTGGGCTCCACCGGCCTCGGCCACGGCGTGGCCATTCCGCACGGCCGCATCAAGGGCCTCAAGTCGCCGATGGCCGCGGTGTTCCAGCYGGCCAACGCGATCGGCTTCGATGCCCCGGACGAACAGCCCGTGGTGCTCCTCATCTTCCTGCTCGTGCCGGAAGCTGCGACCCAGAAGCATCTGGAGATACTGTCGGAAATCGCCGAACTGCTCAGCGATGCTGGCCTGCGCGAGCAGATCAAGTCGAGCACGGATGCGGCGGCCCTGCACGCCCTGATCGCCGGATGGCAATCCGCACAGGTGGCCTGAAGCGCATCGGCGGCGGGCGGTTTCGGAGATGAAGCCGACTGTCATCAGCGCCGATGCGATGTTCGAGGAGTTCCGCGGCTCGCTGCGCTGGGAGTGGCTCGCGGGCCTGGGGGCCTCGGAGCGGCAGTTCGACCCCGACGTCATCAGCCGGGCCCAGTCGGCCGCCGACCTGGTCGGCTATCTCAACTACATCCATCCCTACCGCGTGCAGATCCTCGGCGCCCGCGAGGTTGCCTACCTGATGCGCGGTACGCCGCAGGATTGCGAACGGCGCATCGCGCGCATCGTCACGCTGGAGCCGCCGATGCTGGTGCTGGCCGACGGCCAGGTGGCGCCCGACGAACTGCTGTCGATCTGCGAGCGGGCCCAGCTGCCGCTGTTCGCCACCCGCGAATCCTCGGCCTTCGTGATCGACCTGCTGCGTGCTTACCTTTCGAAGCACTTCGCCGAGCGGACCTCGATGCATGGCGTCTTCATGGACATCCTGGGCCTGGGCGTGATGATCACGGGCGAGTCAGGGCTCGGCAAGAGCGAGCTCGGCCTGGAGCTGATCTCGCGCGGCAACGGCCTGGTGGCCGACGACGCGGTCGACCTCTACCGCATCAACCAGACCACGCTGGAAGGCCGCTGCCCCGAACTGCTGCAGAACCTGCTCGAAGTGCGCGGCATCGGCTTGCTCGACATCCGGGCGATCTTCGGCGAGACCGCGGTGCGCCGGAAGATGCGGCTCAAGCTGATCGTGCACCTGGTGCGGCGCGACAGTTTCGAACGTGACTACGAGCGCATGCCTTCGGCGCCGCTGACGCAGGACGTGCTGGGCATCCCGGTGCGCAAGGTGATCATCCAGGTGGTCGCCGGCCGCAACATCGCGGTGCTGGTCGAGGCTGCGGTGCGCAACTCGATCCTGCAGCTGCGCGGCATCGACACCTATGCCGATTTCGTGGCGCGCCACCACAAGGCCATGGAAAGCGCAAGGGATGATTAGCTAGCTCGCCCCCAGGTCGGGCTCACTTCGTGTAGCCCTCCCACCCCCTACCGGGGGCAACACCAGCGGCCCGGCGAAGCCGGTTCCGCGGTGTTTCACCAACGGGCCTGGCTGCGCCGGCCGGGGAAAGAAAAAGAGACGCTGTGCTCGTTCTTCGGCTGCGCGCAGCGCGCCTGTTCGTGGGCAGTCGCGGAACCGGCTCCGCCGGGCCGCTGACTGCGCCCCCAGCAGGGGGGTGGGCGCCCGGACACGAAGTGCCGGGCAACCTGGGGGGTTACCTCTTGTTCACGCAGGCGGCGCAGAGGCCGTAGAGGGACATTGCGTGGTCCTGCAGGATCCAGCCCTTGTCCTTGGCGATCATCTGCTGGCGGCGTTCGATCTCGGCGTCGTAGAACTCTTCGACCTTGCCGCAGGAGGTGCACACCAGGTGGTCGTGGTGCTTGCCCTCGTTGAGTTCGTAGACCGCCTTGCCGCTCTCGAAGTGGCTGCGCTCGAGGATGCCGGCCTGCTCGAACTGCGTCAGCACGCGGTACACGGTGGCCAGGCCGATGTCGGAATGGTCGTTCAGCAGCACGCGGAAGACGTCTTCCGCCGTCATGTGGCGCTGGCTTCCGTTCTGGAAGATCTCGAGGATCTTCAGGCGCGGCAGGGTGGCCTTGAGGCCGGTGTTCTTCAATTCGTCGATGTTGCCCATGGGTCGTTCCTCCGCCGGCCTGGCGGGCGAGGCCCGCCGGGGGCCAGCCGCTACAATGATTCGATCATATCGCCCAACCCTTTCCCCATGCCTGCCATTCCACAACGCCGCCATTGGCTGCTCGTTGGCGCCGTCGCAGTGACCTTCGGTCTCGGCGCCTGCAGCAGCGTCGGTGACAGTGCGCGCGGCGCCCTCACCGCCGTGACACCCTACAAGGTCGAGGTGGTCCAGGGCAATTTCGTGTCCAAGGAGCAGGTCGCGGCGCTCAAGCCCGGCATGTCGCGCCAGCAGGTGCGCGAAGTCCTGGGTACCTCGCTGCTGACCGACGTTTTCCATTCCAATCGCTKGGATTACGTGTTCACGATCCGGCGCCAGGGCGTCGAGGCCCAGCAGCGCCGCCTGACCCTGTATTTCAACGGCGAGGTGCTCGAGCGCTTCGAAGGCGACCCGATGCCGAGCGAGGAAGAGTTCGTCGCCCAACTCGACAGCCGCAAGCGCCACGGCTCGGTGCCGGCGCTCGAGGCGACCGAAGCCCAGCTCAAGAAATTCGACCCGCCCAAGGAAAAACCGGTGGACGGCGAACCGGCCGCCGCGACGCAGCCGCTGCCGCCGCTGCCGGCTGCCTACCCGCCGCTCGAATCGACGCGCTGAACGGGCGCCCCGGCCGAAACGTCCGGCCCGCTCGTTCTTTCCCGTTTTCCCGCATTCCCAGAGGCTGAAACGCGTGACCGACTCCTCCGTTCCTACTCCCCCCCTGCGGCGCATAGCGATCGCGGGCGCTTCCGGACGCATGGGCCACATCCTGATCGAGGCCGTGCGCGAGGCCCAGGACTGCCGGCTGGCTGGCGCGCTCGATGTCGCCGGCAGCGATGCGATCGGCCGCGACGCGGCCGCCTTCCTCGGCTTCACGAGCGGCGTGCCGATCGTGTCCGAACTGCGCACGGGCCTGGCGGATGCGCAGGTGCTGATCGACTTCACGCGGCCCGAAGGCACCCTGGCGCACCTGGCCGTCTGCCGTGAACTCGGCGTGCAGATGGTGATCGGCACCACCGGCTTCAGCGATGCGCAGAAGGCCGAGATCGCCGACGCCGCCCGCGACATCGCGATCATGATGGCGCCCAACATGAGCGTCGGCGTCAACGTCACCTTCAAGTTGCTCGAAATGGCGGCCAAGGCGCTGTCCACCGGCTACGACATCGAGATCATCGAGGCCCACCACCGCCACAAGGTCGATGCGCCCTCGGGCACGGCGCTCAAGATGGGCGAAGTGATCGCCGACGCGCTGGGCCGCGACCTCAAGGCATGCGCGGTCTTTGCCCGCGAAGGCATCACCGGCGAGCGCGACCCGTCGACCATCGGTTTCTCCGCCATCCGCGGCGGCGACATCGTGGGCGACCACACGGTGCTCTTTGCCGGCACCGGCGAGCGCATCGAGATCACCCACAAGTCGGCCAGCCGCGTGACCTACGCGCAGGGCAGCCTGCGCGCAGTGCGCTTCCTGGCCGGGCAGCAAGCCGGCCTGTTCGACATGTTCGACGTGCTGGGCCTGCGCTGACGCCCTCGAAATGAGCGTCCTGGCGCTGCTCACGCACGGCGACGGCGTCAGTCGCTCGGTCGCGGCCCTGCTGTTCGCCATGTCGGTGTCGAGTTGGGTTGTGATCCTCTGGAAAGCCTGGCTGCTGCGCGGCGGTACGCGCGACGTGGTGCGCGGCATCGCGGCCTTCTGGCAGTCGGCCTCGCTCCAGGATGCGGAAGCGCGCCTGCAGCCCTTCGATCGCGCCGCGCTGGTGCTGCCGGCGGTGCGTGCGGTCAACAAGCTGGCCCTGCAGGCCGAAGGTTCCACGCTGGGCGGCAAGGTCGACCGCAGGCAGCGTCTCACGCGGGTGCTGCGCGACGCGCTCCATGCGGCGCTGCGGCGGCTGCAGGCCGGCCAGATCCTGCTGGCCACGGTCGGCGCCACCGCCCCCTTCGTCGGGCTGCTCGGCACGGTCTGGGGCATCTACGGCGCGCTGGTGGGGATCGCGGCCGAAACGGGCGGTTTCACCATCGACAAGGTCGCCGGCCCGGTCGGCGAGGCGCTGATCATGACCGCCTTCGGACTGGCGGTCGCCATTCCCGCCGTGCTGGCCTACAACGTCTTCGGCCGCGTGGTCGGCCGCATCGAGGCCGAACTCGAGGGCTTCGCCCACGACCTGCTCGGCATGCTCGGCGAGCCCGCACCGCGCGAGGCGCCGCTGCCGCCGGCGCGGCCGATGCCTGCGTAGCGCCGGAGCCCGGCATGGCCTTCGGTCGCACCTCGCTCGGAAGCACCGCCAGCGGAGGGCGCTCGACCGGCGCCGGCGGCCAGCGTCCGCTGTCCGACATCAACGTCACGCCGCTGGTCGACGTGATGCTGGTGCTGCTGGTGATCTTCATCATCACCGCGCCGCTGATGGCGAGCTCGATCAAGCTCGACCTGCCGCGCACCGACGCCGGCCAGGCCAACGACACGTCCAGGTTCGTCAGCCTCGTGGTCGATGCGGCGGGCAAGGTCTACTTGAACGACCAGCCGGTCACGAACGACGAACTCGCCGCCGCCCTGTCGAAGGCCGCCGCCGACAGCCGCGACACCGAGGTCCAGCTGCGCGCCGACCAGACCGTGCCCTACGGCAAGGTGGTCGAGCTGATGGGCATCGCGAACAAGGCCGGCCTGAATCGCATCGGGTTCGTCACCGAAACGCCCAAAAGGTAGGCCGGTTCAGCCCAAGGCCACCGGCCGGGTGCGCCATATTTCGTGGGCGTACTGCGCGATCGTGCGGTCCGACGAGAAGGCGCCCATGCCCGCCACATTGAGGATCGCCATCCGTGTCCAGGCATCGGCGTCGCGGTACAGCGCATCGACCTGGTCCTGCGCGGCGACATAGCCCGCATAGTCGGCCAGCAGCAGGTAGTGATCGCCCCAGCTCACCAGGGCGTCGAAGATCTGCTGGTAGCGCGACGGCTCGCCGGGCGAGAACAGGCCGTCGCGGATGCTGTCGAGGGTGCGCTGCAGTTCCGGGTCGGCCTCGTAGAACTGCTGCGGCTGGTAGCCGCTGGCGCGGATGTCGGCGACCTCGGGCGTGGTGTTGCCGAAGATGAAGAAGTTTTCCGGTCCGACCGCCTCGCGCATCTCGACGTTGGCGCCGTCGAGCGTGCCGATGGTCAGCGCGCCGTTGAGCGCGAACTTCATGTTGCCGGTGCCCGAGGCCTCGGTGCCGGCGGTGGAGATCTGTTCCGACAGGTCGGCCGCCGGCATGATCATCTCGGCCAGGCTCACGCTGTAGTTCGGCACGAACACCACTTTCAGCAGCTTGCCGACGCGTTCGTCGCCGTTGATCACCTTGGCCACGTCGTTGATCAACCGGATCACCAGCTTGGCCATCTGGTAGGCCGAGGCCGCCTTGCCGGCGAACACCACCACGCGCGGTACGTGGCCCGCATCCGGCGCCGCGAGGATGCGGTGGTAGCGCGTCACCACGTGCAGCACGTTGAGCAACTGGCGCTTGTACTCGTGCATGCGCTTGACCTGGACGTCGAACAGCGCGTCGGCGTCGACGTCGATGCGCAGGTGCTCGCCGATCCAGTTGGCCAGCCGCAGCTTGTTCTCGCGCTTGGCGTGGCGGAAGGCGCGCACGAAGGCCGGCTGCTGCGCCATCGGCCGCAGCGCTTCGAGCTGCGTGAGATCGCGCCGCCACCCGGGGCCGATGCGCGTGTCGAGCAGGCTGGCCAGTGGCGGATTGGCCTGCGCCAGCCAGCGGCGAGGCGTCACGCCGTTGGTCTTGTTGTTGAAGCGCTCGGGAAAGAGCTTGTTGAAGTCGGCAAAGATCGATTGCTTCATGAGCTCCGAATGCAGCCCCGAGACGCCGTTGACCGAGTGGCTGGCGAGCACCGCCACGTAGGCCATGCGCACCCGCCGCTCGCCCGATTCGTCGATCAGCGAGAGCCGCCGCAGCAGCTCGACGTCGTGCCCGTGCGCCTGGGTCACGCCGGCGAGAAAGCGCGCGTTCATGTCGAACAGGATCTGCAGGTGGCGCGGCAGGATGCGCCCGAACATCTCGACCGGCCAGGTCTCGAGCGCCTCGTGCATCAGCGTGTGGTTGGTGTAGCTGAAGACCTTCTGCGTGTGGGCCCAGGCGGTGTCCCAGGGCAGGCCGTGCTCGTCGATCAGCAGGCGCATCAGCTCGGGCACGGCCAGCACCGGATGGGTGTCGTTGAGGTGGATGCTGACCTGCTCGGGCAGTTCGTCGAAGCCGGTGTGGTTGCGCAGGTAGCGGCGCAGCAGGTCCTGCACGCTGGCGCTGACGAAGAAGTACTCCTGGTGCAGCCGCAGCTCGCGGCCCGAGGGCGTGGAGTCGTCCGGGTAGAGCACGCGCGAGACGTTCTCCGAGTGGTTCTTGCTCTCCACCGCTTCCATGTAGTTGCCGCGGTTGAAGGCCGACAGGTCGATCTCCTCGGTGGCCCGCGCCGACCACAGGCGCAGCGTGTTGGTGGCCTGGGTGCCATAGCCCGGGATGATGGTGTCGTAGGCCACCGCCAGCACGTCGTGGGTGTCGATCCAGTTGGCGGCGCCATAGAGCGCACCCTTGCCGTCGCGCCGCTGCACGTGGCCGCCGAAGCGCACGCGGTAGGTGACTTCGGGTCGCTGGAACTCCCACGGGTTGCCGCGCGTGAGCCAGTAGTCGGGCGTCTCCACCTGCTGGCCGTCGACGATGCGCTGGCGGAACATGCCGTACTCGTAGCGGATGCCGTAGCCCAGGCCCGGCACGCCGAGCGTGGCCATCGAGTCGAGGAAGCAGGCCGCGAGCCGGCCGAGGCCGCCGTTGCCCAGGGCGGCGTCGGGCTCGCGCTCGGCCAGCGCCTCGATGTCGACGCCGAAGTCGGCCAGCGCCTGTTTGACGGTGTCCTGCAGCTCCAGCGCCAGCAGCGCGTTGGTGAAGGTGCGACCGATCAGGAATTCCATCGACAGGTAGTAGACGCGCTTGAGCCGCTGCGCGTAGATCGCGCGGGTGGTCGCCATCCAGCGCTCCACCACCTGGTCGCGCACCGCCAGCGCGGTCGCGTGCAGCCAGTCGTCGAGGCTGGCCGCGACCGGGTCCTTGCCGACTGCATAGATCAGCTTGTTGGCGACCGCGCGCTTGAAGGCCGCGACGTCGCGATCGGGATGGTCGTACTTGAAGTCTTCGAGGGTCATGGGAGGGTGGGGCGTGGGTGGAGCGGCATCAGGCCAGGGTTTCGGCGTAGACGGCGAGGTAGCGCGCGGCGGCGCTGCCCCAGTCGGCCGGGCGGCCCATCGCGCTGGTGCGCACCGCGCGCCAGTCGGACGGGCGCCGGTAGAGCGCGAAGGCGCGGCGGACCGCGCGGGCGTAGCTGTCGGCGTCGAAGTCCTCGAACGAGAAGCCGGTGGCCCGGCCGTCGGCCATGTCCTCCAGCGTGGCGTCGACCACCGTGTCGGCCAGTCCGCCGACCCGGTGCACCAGCGGCAGGCTGCCGTACTTGAGGCCGTACATCTGGGTCAGGCCGCAGGGCTCGAACAACGAGGGCACCAGCGTGACGTCGCCGGCGCCGAACAGGCGGTGCGCCAGCGCCTCGTCGTAGCCCAGGGAGACGCTGACCGACCGCGGCGCGGCCGCCGCGCGCTCGCGGAAGGCCGCCTCCAGCCAGGCGTCGCCGCTGCCGAGCAAGGCCAGCTGGCCGCCCTGCGCCAGCAGCGCGTCGAGGCCGCCGAGCACCAGGTGCAGGCCCTTCTGCTCGGTCAACCGGCTCACCACCACGAACAGCGGCGCGTCGGCCAGCGGCGCCAGGCCCAGTTCGTCCTGCAGCGCCGCCTTGCAACGGGCCTTGCCGGCCGGCCGCAGCAGGTCGTAGCGGTGCGGGATCAGGGCGTCCGTGGCCGGGTTCCAGACCTGGTCGTCGACGGCGTTGAGGATGCCGGACAGCACGCCGGAGCGGCTGCGCAGCAGGCCGTCGAGCCCGCAGCCCTGCGCGGGGGTCTGGATCTCGCGGGCGTAGGTCGGGCTCACGGTCGTCAGGCGATCGGCGAAGCACAGGCCGCCTTTCATGAACGAGAGCTGGCCGTGGTATTCGAGCCCGTCGATCGAGAAGGCCGCGGCCGGCAGGCCGAGTTCGGCGAAATGGGAGGCCGCGAACAGTCCCTGGTAGGCCAGGTTGTGGACCGTGAACACGCTGCCGACGCGCGGGCCGCCGGTGGGCGGCGCGAAGGCCATGTAGGCCGGCGCCAGTGCGGCGTGCCAGTCGTGCGCATGCACGATCTCGGGCCGCCAGGCGGCGTCGAGCCCGTGCGCGAGCTGCGCGGCGACCCAGCCCAGCAGCGCGAAGCGCCGGTGGTTGTCGCCGTAGGGCTGGTGGCGCGGGTCCTCATAGGGATTGCCCGGGCGGTCGTAGAGCGACGGCGCGTCGATCAGGTAGGCGGGGAGATCCGGTGCGCCGGGGGTCGCGATGCGGCCGAGCAGCAGCCGCGCGGGCTCGCCCCAGGGCGCCGTGAACCCGGCCACCGGCGCCGCGTCGGCAATGCCGGCCACGATCGCCGGAAAGCCCGGCAGCAGCACCCGCGCGTCCTGGCCGGCCGCCTTCAGTGCCAGCGGCATCGCGCCCGCGATGTCGGCCAGCCCGCCGGTCTTGAGCAGGGGAAAGAGTTCGGCGCTGACCTGGAGGATCTTCATTCATGCCCTTGTTCGATGCGCGCGAGCTTCATTGCAGGCGCTTGAGCATCTCGCGCGTCACGAGGACCACGCCGCCCTCGGTACGCTCGAAGCGCGCGGCGTCGGCCGCCGGATCCTCGCCGATTACCATCTCCTCGGGAAGCACGCAGGCGCGGTCGATCACCACCCGGTGGAGCCGGCAGCCGCGGCCGATCTCCACGTCCGGCAGCAGCACCGCCTCGTTGATCTCGCAGAAGGAATGCACCCGCACGCCCGAGAACAGCACGGAGCTGCTGACCTTGGAGCCCGACACGATGCAGCCGCCCGAGACGATGGTGTTGACCGTCATGCCGTGCTTGCCGTCGCGGTCGAGCACGAACTTGGCCGGCGGCAGCTGCCGCTGGTAGGTCCAGATGGGCCAGTCGGTGTCATAGATGTCGAGTTCCGGGGTGATCGAGGCCAGGTCCAGGTTGGCTGCCCAGAATGCATCAATCGTGCCCACGTCGCGCCAGTAGGCGTGGGCGTCTCCGCCGCCGCGGCGGGCCCGGGTCACGCAGGACATGGCGAAGGGATGCGCCAGCGCGCGGCCTTCGGCCACCGCGCGCGGGATGATGTCCTTGCCGAAATCGTGGCTGGAGTGGGGGTTGGCGCTGTCCTCCTCGAGCAGCCGGTAGAGGTACTCGGAGTCGAAGACGTAGATGCCCATGCTGGCCAGCGCGATGTCGGGATTCCCGGGCATGGCCGGCGGATCGGCGGGCTTTTCGAGGAAGGCGGTGATCTGGCGCTCGTCGTCGATCGCCATCACGCCGAAGGCCGTGGCCTCCATTCGCGGCACCTCGATGCAGCCGACCGTGCAGCCGCGGCCGCTGGCCACGTGGTCGGTCAGCATGATCGAGTAGTCCATCTTGTAGACATGGTCGCCGGCCAGCACCACCACATAGTCGTGCGGCGTCGAACGGGTCTGGATGATGTCGAGGTTCTGGTAGACGGCATCGGCCGTGCCGCGGTACCAGTGCTCGTCGCCGACCCGCTGCTGGGCCGGCAGCACGTCGACCATCTCGTTGAGCTCGGCGCGCAGGAAGCTCCAGCCGCGCTGCAGGTGGCGCATCAGCGAATGCGATTTGTATTGCGTCACGACCGCCATGCGCCGGATGCCCGAGTTGAGGCAGTTGGAGAGCGCGAAATCGATGATGCGGAACTTGCCGCCGAAATAGACCGCCGGTTTGGCGCGGCGGTCGGTGAGCTGCTTGAGCCGGGAGCCGCGTCCGCCCGCCAGCACCAGGGCGATGGTGCGGCGCACGAGTTGATGGGCCTGCAGGGTCGGTTGCGAGGTGTCCGCCATCTTGAGCCTCCGTTGGTTTTCTTCCGGTGAATCCAGCCTAGCACTCCGGCGCTGATCCCGCGGCGCTGTTTTTCGCCACCCAGAGGCTGCCGGGCGGCAGTCGCTGCGTGTCGCCGAGCGGCGGGGCGGGTGGGGCGCCGTCCTTCGAATCGCTCGCCAGCCGGCACCGCCAGCGTCCGGGCGGCAGCCTGAAATCGACTTCGATCTCTTCGGCATTGACCAGCACCAGCCAGCTCGCAGCCGCTGTCGCGGCCTCGAACAGGATCGCCAGCGCATGCCGGTCGCCGCGCTCCCAGTCGACGGCAGTCATCGCATGGCCTTCGGGCGCCAGCCAGCGCAGCGCGGTGGCGCCCGGCTCGGGGACGGCCGGCCACCAGCGCGTGCTGCGCAGCGGCTCGGCTTCGCGGCGCAGCGCCAGCACCCGGCCGACGAAGGCGGCCAGGCCGCCGTCGGCGTGGCTCCAGTCCAGCCAGGTGGTCTCGTTGTCCTGGCAGTAGGCGTTGTTGTTGCCGCGCTGCGTGTGGTCGAGTTCGTCGCCGGCCAGCAGCATCGGCGTGCCCTGCGCGAGCAGCAGCGCCGCCAGCAGCACGCGCTGCAGCCGATGCCGCTCGGCCTGCACCGCCGGGTCGTCGGTCTCGCCCTCGACGCCGCAGTTGCGGCTCAGGTTGTGGCCGTGGCCGTCGCGGTTGCCCTCGCCGTTGGCGAGGTTGTGGCGCTCGTTGTAGCTGAGCAGGTCGCGCAGCGTGAAGCCGTCGTGGGCGGTGACGAAGTTGACGCTGGCGGTCGGGCTTCGGTCATGGCGCGCGAATGCGTCGCTCGAGCCGGTGAAGCGCCGGGCGAACTCGCCGAGGCGCGCGCTGCGATGCAGCCAGAAGCCGCGCTGGGTGTCGCGAAAGCGGTCGTTCCATTCGAGCCAGCCGGGCGGGAACTGGCCGAGCCGGTAGCCGTCCGGACCGATGTCCCAGGGTTCGGCGATCAGCAGCGCGCGCGCCMGCTCGGGGTCCTGCGCGATGCTGGCCAGCAGCGGCGCCCGCGGGTCGAACTCGCCGCCGCCGCGGCGCGCCAGGACCGGCGCCAGGTCGAAACGGAAACCGTCGACCCCGAGCTCGGTGACCCAGTGGCGCAGGCTGTCCATCACCAGCTGCACCACCCGTGGCTCGGCGAGGTTCAGGCAGTTGCCGCAGCCGGTCCAGTTCTCGTATTGCCCGCGGTCGTCCGGCCGCAGGTGGTAGTAGAGCGCGTTGTCGATGCCGCGCAGGCTCAGCGTCGGTCCGAGTTCGTCGGTTTCCCCGCTGTGGTTGAAGACCATGTCGATCACCAGTTCCAGGCCGCGGGCGTGGATCGCATCGGCCATGGCGCGGAATTCGGTCGAGGGTGTGGTGCCGGGGCGCCCGCTCCAGTAGCGTGTCTCGGGCGCCGACCAGCCGATCGGGCTGTAGCCCCAGCAGTTGCTGAGGCCCTGTGCGAGGAGCCGCGACTCGTCGGCCCGGTGCTGCACCGGCATCAGGTTCAGCGTGGTGACGCCGAGCCGCTGGAGGTGGTCCAGCACGGCCGGTTCGGCCAGGCCGGCATAGCTGCCGCGCAGGGCGGCGGGCACCTCGGGGTGGCGCCGGGTCTGGCCGCGGACGTGCAGCTCGTAGAGCACGCGGTCGCCCGCGGCAACGCGGGGCCGCCGCGCGGGCCCCGACGGCGGCAGCGGCGCAGTGACGCGGGCCTTGAGCGCGACGGCGGCGTTGTCGCGGCGGTCGCGCTGCGCCGGCTGCGCGGGGTCGTGCCCGAGAAACAGGTCTTCGCCGCCATAGCGGCCAACCACCTCGCGGGCATAGGGGTCGAGCAGCAGCTTGGCCGGGTTGAAGCGCTGGCCCTCGTGCGGCGACCACGGGCCGTGGACGCGCCAGCCGTAGACCAGGCCCGGGCGGGCGCCGGCCAGGCGCATGTGCCAGACGCCGTCGGTGCGGCTGCCCAGCGCGAGGCGCTGCTGCTCGTGCGCGCCCGTGGTGTCGAAGAGGCAGAGCTCGACCGCGGTGGCGTTGGGGGCGGCCAGCGCGAAGTTGACGCCGTCGGGGCCCGGGGTGGCGCCCAGGGGGTAGGGGGCGCCGTCGCTCACGCCAGGACCCACATCACGGTCGCCAGCGGCGGCAGCGACATCTCGGCCGACTGCGCCTGCCCGTGCCAGGCCACCGGTTCGCTCGCGATCACGCCATTGCCCACCCCGCTGCCGCCGTAGACGGGGTGGTCGGTGTTGATGATCTCCCGGTAGCTGCCGGCCGCCGGCAGGCCGAGCCGGTAGCCGATCCGCGGCACCGGCGTGAAGTTGCACGCCGCCACCACGAAGCTGCCGTCGCGCGCCCGCCGGACGAAGGAGAACACCGACTGCTCGGCGTCGCTGTGGCAGATCCATTCGAAGCCGGCGGCCTCGCAGTCGAGTTCGTGCAGCGCCGGGTAGTGGCGGTAGACGTTGTTGAGGTCGCGCACCAGCCGCCGCACGCCCTGGTGCGGCGCCTGCTCCAGCAGGTGCCAGTCCAGGCTGCGGTCGGCGTTCCATTCGGCGTCCTGCGCGAACTCGCCGCCCATGAACAGCAGCTTCTTGCCGGGATAGGCCCAGAGGTAGCCGTAGAGGTTGCGCAGCCCGGCGAACTTCTGCCAGCTGTCGCCCGGCATGCGCCCGAGCATCGAACCCTTGCCGTGCACCACCTCGTCGTGCGACAGCGGCAGCACGAAGTTCTCGCTGTGGGCGTACATCAGGCCGAAGGTGATCTTCTGGTGGTGGTGCTTGCGGTAGATCGGGTTGATGCCGGTGTAGGCCAGCGTGTCGTTCATCCAGCCCATGTTCCATTTGTAGTGGAAGCCGAGGCCGCCGTGCTCCGGCGGGCGCGTGACGCCGGGGAAGCTGGTCGACTCCTCGGCGATGGTCACGGCCCCGGGCCGCTCGACGCCGACCACGCGGTTCATGCGGCGCAGGAACTCGATCGCCTCGAGGTTCTCGCGCCCGCCTTCGGCGTTGGGCACCCATTCGCCCGGCTTGCGGCTGTAGTCGCGGTAGAGCATCGAGGCCACCGCGTCGACCCGCAGGCCGTCGATGCCGTAGCGCTCGAGCCAGTAGAGCGCATTGCCGACCAGGTAGTTGCGCACCTCGACCCGGGCGTAGTTGAAGATCAGCGTCTGCCAGTCGTTGTGGAAGCCCTCGCGCGGGTCGGCGTATTCGTAGAGCGCGGTGCCGTCGAAGCCCGCGAGGCCGTGCGCATCGGTCGGGAAGTGCGCCGGCACCCAGTCGAGGATCACGCCCAGCCCGGCCGCATGCGCGGCCTCGACGAAGGCGCGGAAGTCCCCCGGCGTGCCGAAGCGCGAGGTCGGCGCGTAGAGCCCGATCGGCTGGTAGCCCCAGGAGCCGTCGAACGGATGCTCGCTGATCGGCAGCAGCTCGATGTGGGTGAAGCCCATGTCGCGCGCATAGGGCACCAGCGTCGCCGCCAGTTCGCGGTAGTCGAGCCACTCATGGCCGTTCTTGCGCCGCCACGAGCCCAGGTGAACCTCGTAGATGCTGAGCGGCGCGTCGCGCGCATTGGCTGCGGCGCGCCCGGGCGGGAGCGGCACCGGCGCCGGCAGCGGTTGGACGACACAGGCGGTATCGGGCCGCAGGCGGGCCGAGAAGCCGAAGGGGTCGGTCTTGCGCAGCACCTGGCCCTGGGCCGACAGGATCTCGAACTCGTAGGCGTCGCCCGGTGCCAGCTGGGGCGCGAAGATCTCCCAGACGCCGCACTCGCGGCGCAGCCGCATCATGTGGCGCCGGCCGTCCCACTGGTTGAAGTCGCCGACCACCGAGACCCGGCGCGCGTTCGGCGCCCAGACCGCGAAAGCGACGCCGCGCACGCCCTCGATCTCGCGCAGGTGCGCGCCGAGCTGTTCGAAGGGCCGCAGGTGCGTGCCCTCGGCCAGCAGCCAGACATCGGTGGCGCCGAGCACCGGCGGGAAGCGGTAGGGATCCTCGAGCAGCGAGCCGTGCGAGCCCCAGTCGACCTCGAGGCGGTAGCCGAGCCGGGCCTGCGAGGCCGGCACCAGGGCCGCGAACAGGTCGCTGTCGCCCTGGCGGTCGAGTTGGGCCAGCGGCCAGCCCGAGCCCGAATGCAGCACGGCCACGGCCTGCGCGCCCGGCAGCAGCGCCCGCACCCACAGGCCCTCGCCGTCCTGGTGCGGGCCGAGCACGGCGAAGGGATCGCCGTGCTCGGCTCGCATCAGGGCACGGACCTCGGCTTCAGGCAGCATCGCGTGGCTCTCCGAAGAAGACGCCGAATGGTGGCAACGAGAGTGTGCGCCCATCGAGCTGCGCGCCGTCGAACGGCGACCCGGCCGGCGCCGCGAGCGGCTGGCGCAGCGCCAGCACAGCTGGTTCGGCCGAGAGGTTGAACACCGCCTGCAGCGCCCGGTCGCCCTCGCGGCGCTCGAACCACAGCAGCGGCTCCGGCGCGTCGAGGAAGGTCATGGCGCCGCTGTGCAGCAGCGGCTGGCCGCGGCGCCAGCGCAGCAGCGCACGGCTGAAGGCGAGCATCGACCGCGGATCGCCGGCCTGGCGGTCGATCGCCAGCGGCAGGTGGGCCTCCGACACCGGCAGCCAGGGCTGGCCGTCCGTGAAACCCGCATGGGCCTGGCCGGCCAGCCACGGCATCGGGGTGCGGCAACCGTCGCGGCCCTTGAATTCGGGCCAGAAGGCGAGCCCGTACGGGTCCTGCAGCCGTTCGAACGGCACCTCGGCCTCGGGCAGGCCGAGCTCCTCGCCCTGGTAGATGCTGGCGCTGCCGCGCAGTGACAGCAGCAGCGCCAGCCAGAGCCGATCGCGCCGGGTATCGGCCGAGCCGCTGCTGTTCCAGCGGCTGGCGACCCGCGGCACGTCGTGGTTCGAGACCGCCCAGCAACCCCAGCCGTCGGTGGCCGCCAGGGCGCTGTCCAGCGCCTCGACCTGCTCCCGCAGATGGCGCGCGCTGTGCTCGCGGGTCAGCAGGCTGAAGCTGTAGGCCAGGTGCAGCCGCTTGCCGCGCTCGGTGTAGCGGGCCATCACGGGCGGCGCGTTCTCGTCGCCGACCTCGCCCAGCGCGACCGCGCCGTAGCCGTCGAGCAGGCGGCGCAGCCGCTCGAGGAACAACAGGTTCTCGGGCTGGCTCTTGTCGTGCAGGTGCTGCTGCATCGCATAGGGGTTGTCGGCGCGCACCGTGCTCACGGCGCCGCCGCCGGCCGGCGGGTTGTCGCGCAATTGCGCATCGTGGAACTGGTGGTTGCAGGCATCGAAGCGGAAGCCGTCGACGCCGCGCTCGCACCAGAAGCGCACCTCGTCGAGCAGCGCGTCCTGCACCGCCGGGCAGTGGAAGTTGAGGTCGGGCTGCTCGGCCAGGAAGCTGTGCAGGTAGTACTGGCGCCGGCGCGAGTCCCACTGCCAGGCCGGGCCGCCGAACACCGACAGCCAGTTGTTGGGTGGCGTGCCGTCGGGCTTCGGGTCGGCCCAGACGTACCAGTCGGCCTGCGGATTCGTGCGGCTGGCGCGGCTGGCCGTGAACCAGGCGTGCTGGTCGGAGGTGTGGGAGAGCACCTGGTCGATGATCAGCTTGAGGCCGAGTGCGTGGGCCCGCGCCAGCAGGGCGTCGAAGTCGTCCAGCGTGCCGAACATTGGGTCGACCGACCGGTAGTCGGACACGTCGTAGCCGAAATCCTTCATCGGCGACCGGAAGAAGGGCGAGATCCAGATCGCGTCCGCCCCCAGATCGGCCACGTGATCGAGCCGTGCGGTGATGCCCGGCAGGTCGCCGATGCCGTCGCCGTTGCTGTCCATGAAGCTGCGCGGGTAGATCTGGTA
The DNA here is from genome assembly GCF_056405335.1 of Variovorax sp. P1_H12_2. Lineage (NCBI taxonomy): Bacteria > Pseudomonadati > Pseudomonadota > Betaproteobacteria > Burkholderiales > Comamonadaceae > Variovorax > Variovorax sp. P1_H12_2. The sequence continues at coordinate 4,731 of NZ_JBFUCI010000059.1, read as the reverse complement.
GATCACCGCGCCCCGCCACCAGTCATTGACCATGCCTGCCTCTCGGGTTCCGAAACATTGTGGCATGCGAGAAGCGTGCCGCTCGCCCCCCGTCGGAGGTGGGCGGGCGACACGAAGTGAGCCCAACCCGGGGGTGGGCAACAGAACCCCGCGATAATTCGCCTTCCCCCGGCCGCCTGGCGCCGGGCTGATTGCCGAGTGYCAATGAACCCCAGCTACAAACCCGCCGACGTCGAGTCATCCGCCCAGGCCCACTGGAATGCGGCCGACGCCTACCGCGTGACCGAGGACGCGCGCAAGAAGAAGTACTACGCCTGCTCGATGCTGCCCTACCCCAGCGGCAAGCTGCACATGGGCCACGTGCGCAACTACACCATCAACGACATGCTCACGCGCTACCTGCGCATGAGCGGCTACAACGTCCTGATGCCGATGGGCTGGGACGCCTTCGGCCTGCCGGCCGAGAACGCGGCGCTCAAGAACGGCGTGCCGCCGGCCAAGTGGACCCAGGAGAACATCGCCTACATGAAGGGCCAGCTGCAGGCCATGGGGCTGGCGATCGACTGGAGCCGCGAGATCGCCACCTGCGATCCGAGCTACTACAAGTGGAACCAGTGGCTGTTCCTCAAGATGCTCGAAAAGGGCATCGCCTACCGCAAGACGCAGGTCGTGAACTGGGACCCGGTCGACCAGACCGTGCTGGCCAACGAGCAGGTGATCGACGGCAAGGGCTGGCGCACCGGTGCCACCGTGGAGCGCCGCGAGATCCCGGGCTACTACCTCAAGATCAGCGACTACGCCGAAGAACTGCTCGAGCACACCCAGCACAAGCTGCCGGGCTGGCCCGAGCGCGTCAAGCTGATGCAGGAGAACTGGATCGGCAAGAGCGAAGGCGTGCGCTTCGCCTTCACGCACAGGATCAAGGACGACAAGGGCCACCTGATCCAGGGCGGCCGCATGTACGTCTTCACGACCCGTGCCGACACCATCATGGGCGTGACCTTCTGCGCCGTGGCGCCGGAGCATCCGCTGGCCGCGCACGCCGCGAAGTCGAACCCCGCGGTCGCGGCCTTCATCGCCGAGTGCAAGGGCGGCGGCACGACCGAGGCCGAGCTCGCCACGCAGGAGAAGAAGGGCGTCCCCACCGGCCTGACCGTGATCCATCCGATCACCGAGGAGCCGATCCCGGTCTGGGTCGGCAACTACGTGCTGATCAACTACGGCGACGGCGCCGTGATGGGCGTGCCGGYGCACGACGAGCGCGACTTCGCCTTCGCCAACAAGTACGGCATCGAGATCATCCAGGTCGTGCTGGTCGACGACGAGCCGCACTTCAACTACCACCGCTGGCAGGACTGGTACGCCGACAAGCAGCGCGGCGTGACCATCAACTCCGACAACTTCAGCGGCATGCATTACGCAGAGGCGGTCACGGCGGTCGCCCACGCGCTCGGACAGAAGGGCCTGGGCGAGATGCAGACCACCTGGCGCCTGCGCGACTGGGGCGTGAGCCGCCAGCGCTACTGGGGCACGCCGATCCCGATCATCCATTGCGAGGAGCATGGCGCGGTACCGGTGCCCGAGAAGGACCTGCCGGTAGTCCTGCCGACCGACTGCGTGCCCGACGGCTCGGGCAATCCGCTGGCCAAGCACGAAGGCTTCCATGCCGGCGTCGTGTGCCCGGTCTGCGGCAAGCCATCGCGACGCGAGACCGACACGATGGACACCTTCGTCGACAGCTCGTGGTACTTCATGCGCTACTGCGATCCGACGAACGACGAGGCCATGGTGGCCGACGGCGCGAAGTACTGGATGCCGATGGACCAGTACATCGGCGGCATCGAGCACGCGATCCTGCACCTGCTCTACGCGCGCTTCTGGACCAAGGTGATGCGCGACCTCGGCCTGGTGAAGGTCGACGAGCCCTTCAGCAAGCTGCTGACGCAGGGCATGGTGCTCAACCACATCTTCTACAAGCGCAACGAAAAGGGCGGCAAGGACTACTTCCCGCCCTCCGAGGTGACGCCGGTGCTCGACGCCCAGGGCCGCATCAGCGGCGGCACCACGGCCGACGGCACGCAGGTCGACTACGGCGGCGTCGGCAAGATGGGCAAGAGCGAGCGCAACGGCGTCGATCCGCAGGACCTGATCGAGAAGTACGGCGCCGACACGGCGCGGCTCTACACGATGTTCACCGCGCCGCCCGAGGCCACCCTCGAGTGGAACGACGCGGCGGTCGAGGGCAGCTATCGCTTCCTGCGCCGGGTCTGGAATTTCGGCGTCGCGCAGCATGGCGTGGCGGCCGATGCCGGCAGCGCGGCCCAGCCGCCGGTCTACGGCAAGGATGCCAAGGCCCTGCGGCGCGAACTGCACACCGTGCTGCGCCAGATCGACTACGACTACCAGCGCATGCAGTACAACACCGTGGTGTCGGGCGCGATGAAACTGCTCAATGCGCTGGAAGGCTTCAAGCCGGCGGCGGCCGGTGCGGGCGACCGCGCGGCGGTGCGCGAGGGCTTCGGGCTCCTGCTGCGCTGCCTCTACCCGGCGACGCCGCACATCACGCACCAGCTCTGGCACGAGCTCGGCTACGACAAGGACCAGGGCGGGCTGCTCGATGCCCCCTGGCCGATGGTCGATGTCGGCGCACTCGCACAGGACGAGATCGAGCTGATGCTGCAGATCAACGGCAAGCTGCGCGGCGCGCTGCGGGTGCCGGCCAGCGCCAGCAAGCAGGAGATCGAGACCATCGCGCTCGCCTGCGAGGCCTTCGTGCAGCACGCTGCGGGCGCGGACGCCAAGCGCGTGATCGTGGTGCCGGGCCGGCTGGTCAACGTGGTGCTATGAGCCGGGCGATCGGACGCGCGCCGCTGCCGTCGCGGCGCGGCTTTCTGGCCGTCGCGGCGGCGCTGGCGCTGGCGGGCTGCGGCTTCGAATTGCGCAAGGCGCCGACGTTTGCCTTCAACAGCATCGCCGTGACGGGCACGTCCCCGTTCTCGAACTACCTGCGGCGGCAGCTCAGGGCCGCCGGCACGGTGGAGGTGTTGCCCGCCGACCAGGCCGAGAAGGCCGACGCGCTGCTGGAGCTCCTCGGCGAAAGCCGCAACAACATCGTGCTTTCGACCACGCCCGACGGCCAGGTGCGCGAACTGCAGCTGATCTTGTCCCTGCGCTTCAAGGTGCGGGGCCGGGGCGGCAAGGAACTGCTCGGACCGACCGAGATCCAGCAGTCGCGCGACATCACCTACAACGAGACGGCTGCACTCGCCAAGGAAGGCGAGGCCGAGCTTCTGTTCCGCGACATGCAGAACGACATCGCCCAGCAGGTGCTGCGCCGCTTGGCCGCGATCAAATGAGCTCGCCCCCAGGTTGCCCGGCACTTCGTGTCCGGGCGCCCACCCCCTGCCGGGGGCAACACCAGCGGCCCGGCGAAGCCGGTTCCGCGGTGTTTCGCCAACGGGCCTGGCTGCGCCGGCCGGCATGCGCTCACGCCTTGTTGCCATGCAGCTGAATCCTTCGCAACTCTCCACCCACCTCGCTAAGCGAGTGGCGCCGCTCTACGTCATCCATGGCGACGAGCCGCTGCTGGCGCAGGAGGCGGCCGATGCGATCCGCGCCGCAGCGCGCACTCAGGGCTATACGGAGCGCAGTTCGTACACCGTGGCCGGCGCGCACTTCGACTGGAGCGCGGTGCTCGCGGCGGGCGGCTCGCTGAGCCTGTTCGCCGACCGCCAGATCGTCGAGATCCGCATCCCCTCGGGCAAGCCCGGCAAGGACGGCAGCGCCGCGCTGCAGCAGATCGCCGAGGCCGCGCCCGGCAACGACAGCACCCTCACGCTGGTGCTGCTGCCGCGGCTGGACAAGGCGACCCGCAGCGCCGCCTGGTTCGCGGCGCTCGAGAACCACGGCGTCAGCCTGCAGATCGAGACCATCGAACGCGCCGCGCTGCCCCAATGGATCGCGCAGCGGCTCGCGCTGCAGGGCCAGCGCGTGAAAGCCGGCGAGGAGGGCCAGCGCACGCTGCAGTTCTTCGCCGACCGGGTCGAGGGCAACCTGCTGGCCGCGCACCAGGAGATCCAGAAGCTCGCGCTGCTGCACCCCGAGGGCGAGCTCGGCTGGGAGCAGGTCGAGGGCGCGGTCAACAACGTCGCGCGCTACGACGTCTTCAAGCTGTCGGACGCCGTGCTGGCCGGCAACCCGCAGCGCGTGGCGCGCATGCTCGAGGGCCTGCAGGCCGAGGGCGAGGCCGAGGTGCTGGTGCACTACACGCTGGCCGAGGACATCCGGGCTCTGAAGCGCGTGAAGGACGCGATGGCGGCCGGCCGGCCGCTGCCCATGGCGCTGCGCGAGAACCGCATCTGGGGGCCGCGCGAGCGTGCCTTCGAGCGGGTGCTGCCGCGGCTGGACGATCGGGCACTGGCGCGCATGCTGCGCGCCGCGCACCTGGTCGATGGCATCGTGAAAGGGCTGAAACAGCCCGACTGGCCGGCCAATGGCTGGCAGGCCCTGCAGCGCCTCGCGTTCATGTTGTGCCGGGCCTGCGCCCCGAGGGGATGACCCCCCKAAGCGCCGGCCGGTAAAAGAGACGGCGCCGCACTTTTCCTTCGGCTGCGCGCAGCGCGCCCGTTGGTGGGCAGTCGCGGAACCGGCTTTGCCGGGCCGCTGACTGCGCCCCCGGYAGGGGGTGGGCGCCCGGACACGAAGTGCCGGGCAACCTGGGGGCGAGCAACA
>NZ_JBFUCI010000058.1:0-20857 GCF_056405335.1 Variovorax sp. P1_H12_2 | reverse complement strand
ATCACGGTGTTCCCGGGCGCGATGCTGGTGCTGATCGCGCTCAGCGTGAACCTGCTCGGCGACTGGCTGCGCGATGCTTTGAACCCGCGTTTGCGCTGAAGGTGGAGCACCGCACATGAGTCTCTTGCAAGTCAAGAACCTGGTCGTCGAATTCCCGCACCGCCGCGGCACCCTGCGTGCGCTCGACGACATCTCCTTCGAGATCGCCCCGGGCGAGATCCTCGGCGTGGTGGGCGAGTCGGGCGCGGGAAAGTCGCTGACCGGCGCGGCCATCATCGGCCTGCTCGAACCGCCGGGCCGCGTGGCGGCGGGCGAGATCCTGCTCGAAGGCCAGCGCATCGACAACCTCGGCCACGAGGCGATGCGCCACATCCGCGGACGCAAGATCGGCGCGATCTTCCAGGACCCGCTGACTTCCCTGAACCCGCTGTACACGATCGGCCGGCAACTGATCGAAACCATCCGCACGCACCTGCCGGTGAGCGAGGACGAGGCGCGCCGGCGCGCCATCGGCCTCTTGCAGGACACCGGCATTCCGGCGGCGGCCCAGCGCATCGACCACTACCCGCACCAGTTCTCGGGCGGCATGCGCCAGCGCGTGGTGATCGCCCTGGCGCTGGCGGCCGAGCCGAAGCTGATCGTCGCCGACGAGCCGACCACGGCGCTCGATGTCTCGATCCAGGCCCAGATCATTCAACTGCTCAAGGGCATCTGCAAGGAGCGCGGCGCCGCTGTGATGCTGATCACGCACGACATGGGCGTGATCGCCGAAACCTGCGACCGCGTGGCCGTGATGTATGCGGGCCGGGTGGCCGAGATCGGGCCGGTACACGAAGTGATCCATCAGCCCGCCCATCCCTATACCTCGGGCCTGATGGCCGCCATTCCCGACATGTCGATGGACCGCGAACGGCTGAACCAGATCGACGGCGCGATGCCGCGCCTCAATGCGATTCCGCGCGGCTGCGCCTACAACCCGCGCTGCCCGCGCGTGTTCGACCATTGCCTGGTGGAGCGGCCCGACCTGTTCGACGCCGGCGCGACCCGCGCGGCCTGCTGGCTGCACGAGGTGCACAGCGCCTCGCCGGCTTACGGAGGTGCAGCATGAGCCGCCGGGCCGCTCCCAAGGCGAATACCGCAGCGCGCAGCGCGGAGGTGATCGAATGAGCCGCCGGGCCGCTCCCAAGGCGAATACCGTAGCGTGCAGCGCGGAGGTGATCGAATGACAGCATTGGTGCAGGCCCACGATCTGGCCAAGAACTTCGACGTCTCGCCGCCCTGGCTCAACCGGGTGCTCGAGCGCAAGCCCCGGGTGCTGCTGAAGGCGGTCGACGGCGTGAGCTTCTCGATCGAGCGCGGCAAGACGCTGGCGCTGGTCGGCGAGTCCGGCTGCGGCAAGAGCACGGTGGCGCGGCTGCTGGTCGGCCTGTACGAGCCGACGCGAGGCGGCATGCGCTTCGATGGCCAGGATGCGCACGCCGCGTTCAAGACCGCCGCAGGGCGCGTGCTGCGCCGGCGCATCCAGATGATCTTCCAGGATCCCTATGCGAGCCTCAACCCGCGCTGGATCGTCGAGGCGATCGTCGGCGAGCCGCTGCTCGAGCATGGTCTCCTGAAGGAGGGGCCGGCACTCAAGGCGCGCGTGGGCGAACTGCTGCAGTCGGTCGGCCTGAGCCCGCTCGACATGGTGAAGTACCCGCACCAGTTCTCGGGCGGCCAGCGGCAGCGGATCTCGATCGCGCGAGCGCTCGCCACCCAGCCCGAGTTCCTGGTCTGCGACGAGCCGACCTCGGCGCTCGACGTCAGCGTGCAGGCGCAGGTGCTCAACATCATGAAGGACCTGCAGCGCGAGCAGGGGCTGACCTACCTCTTCATCTCGCACAACCTCGCCGTGGTGCGGCATGTGGCCGACCAGGTCGGCGTGATGTACCTGGGGCGGCTGGTCGAGGTGGCGGACAAGCCGCAGCTCTTCGCGTCGCCGCAGCACCCCTACACCCGCATGCTGCTCGATGCGATCCCGCAGATGAAGCACACAGGCCGCCGGCGCACGCCGGTGCAGGGCGAGGTGCCGAACCCGTTGAACCCGCCCACCGGCTGTACCTTCCATCCGCGCTRTCCGCTGGCCAACGAGCGCTGCAAGGTGGAGCGGCCGCCGCTGCAGATGCTGCGCGGCGTCCAAGTAGCCTGCCACGCCGTGGAAGAAAACAGAGATTAGGCTCGCCCCCAGGTTGGGCTCACTGCGTGTAGCCCGCCCACCCCCTACCGGGGGCAACACCAGCGGCCCGGCAAAGCCGGTTCCGCGGTGTTTCACCAACGGGCCTGGCTGCGCCGGCCACAGCTATTGCTCTTCGCCCCAGGCGTAGCCGTCTCTTGCGATCATCGCGCTCGATGCGCTGGGGCCCCAGGTGCCGGCGGCGTAGGGTCGTGGCGCGCCATCCGAAGCCCAGCTGTCGATCAGCGGCTCGACCCAGCGCCAGGCCTCTTCCTGCTCGTCGCTGCGCACGAACAGGTTCAGCCGGCCGTCGATGACGTCGAGCAGCAGCCGTTCGTAGGCGCCCACGCGCTCGGTGCCGAAGCGCTTGTCGAAGTCGAGGTCGAGCTGCACCGGCGCGAGTTGCGGGCCGGCCTGCCGGTTGCCGTTGCGCTGGCGGTTGTCCTGGGCCTGGGCCAGCATATGGAGTTCGAGCCCGTCCTTGGGCTGCAGGTTGATCACCAGCTTGTTGACCGCGTTCGTGGGGGCGCGGTAGATCGCGTGCGGGGTCTCGCGGAAGTTGACCTCGATGCGCGCATCGCGCGAGGCCAGCCGCTTGCCGGTGCGGATGTAGAGCGGCACGCCGGCCCAGCGCCAGTTGGCGATCTCGGTGCGCAGCGCGACGAAGGTCTCGGTGCGGCTCTCGGGGTCGACGCCGGGCTCGTCGCGGTAGCCGGGCACCCGCTCACCGTAGGCCGTGCCGGCGACGTACTGGCCGCGGATCGCGTGCAGGCCGATGGATTCGGCGGTCCACGGTTTCAGCGCCCGCAGCACCTTGAGCTTCTCGTCGCGGATCGCATCGGCGTGGGCGTTGATCGGCGGCTCCATGCCGATCGCGCAGACCAGCTGCAGCGCATGGTTCTGCACCATGTCGCGCAGGGCACCGGTCTGGTCGTAGAAGGCACCGCGCTTTTCGACCCCGAGGTCTTCGGCGATCGTGATCTGGACGTTGGCGATGTACTCGCGGCGCCAGATCGGCTCGAACAGCGCATTGCCGAAACGCATCGCGAACAGGTTCTGCACCGAGGGCTTGCCGAGGTAGTGGTCGATGCGGAACACCTGCTGCTCGGACAGCACCTCGCGCACCGCCTTGTTGATCGCGCGGTTCGACGCCAGGTCGTGGCCCAGCGGCTTCTCGAGCACCAGCCGCGTCTGCGGGCCGTTGAGCCCGGCGGCGGCGATCTGCTCGACCACCTGCGTGAAGAGCCCCGGCGCGGTGGCCAGGTACATCACGACCGTGCCTGCGTTGCGCGTCTTGAGCAGCTCGGCGAGCCGGGCGTAGTCCTCGGGCTTCGACAGGTCCATGCGCAGGAAGTACAGCATCGAGGCGAACTTCTTGAACTCCTCGGGCGTCGGCCGCTTGGCGCCCTCGACCGCGGCGAAGCGTGACCGGATCAGCTCGCGGTAGGCGTCGTCGGTCAGCTCGTCGCGCGCCACCCCGATGATGCGTCCGCCCTCGGGCAGGCTGCCGTGGCGGAAGGCCTGGAACAGGGCCGGCATCAGCTTGCGCCACGCGAGGTCGCCAGTGCCGCCAAAGAGGACGAGGTCGAAACTCATGGATACATCCGTGTTGTTGAGGGAGTCGAGCATGAAGCTTGCCAGCGAATGGTACTTGTACCGATCGTTGCCATCCTCGCTCCAGGCTAAGCTCATATGAAACAGGGAGGACCTTATTACGCTTGAGCAGGGTCCTGATGAAGAGAATTTTCGTGATGTCCGCGGCGGCTGCGCTGCTGGGCGCTTCGGGCGCCGCGTCGGCCCAGACCGTCAACGTGATCTGCTCGGTGCAGGCCGAGTGGTGCAACATGATCGCCACGGTGTATGCGCGCACCACCGGCGTCAAGCTCAACATGGCGCTCAAGGGCTCGGGCGAGGCGCTGGCGCAACTGATCGCCGAGCGGGACAACCCCAAGACCGACGTCTGGTTCGGCGGCACCGGCGACCCGCACCTGCAGGCCGCCGAATCGGGCCTGACGCTCGAGTACAAGTCGCCCAGCCTGCCGCAGCTCTACCCGTGGGCCCAGCAGCAGGCCCAGCAGTCGGGCTACAAGACGGTCGGCATCTACTCCGGCCCGCTGGGCTTCGGCTACAACACCGAGCTGCTGAAGAAAAAGAAGCTGGCTGTGCCGCGCAGCTGGGCCGACCTGTTGAAGCCCGAGTACAAGGGCGACATCCAGGTGGCCAACCCGGCCTCCAGCGGTACCGCCTACACCATGATCGCGACGCTGGTGCAATTGATGGGCGAAGACAAGGCCTTCGACTACCTCAAGGGGCTGCACCGCAATGTCGGCCAGTACACGCGCTCGGGCACCGGCCCGATCAAGGCGGTGGCGCGCGGCGAGACCGCGGTGTCGATCAGCTTCGTCCACGACGCGCCACAGGAGAAGATGCAGGGCTTTCCGGTCGAGACCGTGACGCCGTCCGAAGGCACCGGGGCCGAGATCGGCTCGATGAGCATCGTGAAGGGCGCGCGCAACCTGGCCGAGGCCAAGAAGTTCTATGAGTGGGCGCTGACGCCGCAGGCCCAGACTTTCGGCGCCGCGGCCAAGCAGTTCCAGCTGCCGTCCAACAAGGCGACGCCGGTCGATGCCAACGTGCCGGACTTCAAGAAGATCAAGATGATCGACTACGACTACGCCAAGTACGGCGCCAGCACCGAACGCAAGCGGCTGATCGCGCGCTGGGAGAAGGACGTCAACTCGCTGCCGCGCTGACAGCATGCGGTCACGGCGCCCCAATGCCCCGGTCTGGGCCTGCATCGCGGCGGGGCTGCTGGGCTACCTTGTGCTGCCCTGGTATGCGATCCAGGACACCGGCTGGTGGGAGGCGATCCCGCAGGTCTTCGGCTCCGGCGAAGGCGCCAATGGCCTGATGCAGGCGCTGCTGCAGGGCCGCGGCTGGCTCTGGATCGGCCTCATCGGCCTCGGCATCTGTGGCCTCGGCGGCCTGTTGCAGGCCGGACGCACTCAGGGCCGGGTGCTGCTCGTGGGCGGCGCCGTGGGGGCCGTCGGACTGTCGCTCAGCGGCTTCCTGATCGGCGCCCGCGGCTGGAGCTTTCCCTTCCTCAACGCGCAACTCGGCGAACTGCCGGTCAACCAGTTCGGCATCGGCGCGGGCGGCTTCATCGCGCTCTCGGCGCTGATCCTGCTGGCCGCCTTCGGGCTGGCGCGGCTGGGATTCTTCAAGGGCGACCTGTTCGTGTCCGGCGCGGTGATCGGCTGCGGCGTGCTGATGGCGCTGTTCATTGCCTACCCCGTGAGCAAGGCGCTGGGCGGGGCCTTCCTCGACGAGGATGGCCGCGCGTCGATGGCGGCCTTCCTGGCGCGCATCGGCACCGAGCGCGTCTGGGGCCTGGGCTGCCTGGCGGGCGGCGTGCGCTGCGGCGTGGCCTGGAACACGCTGGTGCTGGCCCTGCTCACGGCCACCGGCACCACCTTCCTCGGCACCCTGATGGCGCTGATGGCCGAGCGCGGCAGCCGCCGCTGGCAGGGACCGCTGCGGGTGCTGGCGCTGCTGCCGATCATCACGCCGCCGTTCGTGGTCGGGCTCGGCCTGATCCTGCTGTTCGGGCGCGCCGGCGTCGTCAACCAGCTGCTCGAGAGCGCCTTCGGCATCGAGCCGACGCGCTGGTTCTACGGCATGCCGGGTGTGCTGGTGGCGCAGCTCTTCGCCTTCACGCCGATCGCCTTCATGATCATGCGCGGCGTGGTGCAGGGCGTCTCGCCGAGCCTCGAGGAAGCCGCGCAGATGCTGCGCGCCGACCGGCGCCGCGCTTTTTTCACGGTCACGCTGCCGCTGGTCAAGCCGGGGCTCGCGAACGCCTTCCTGGTCGGCTTCATCGAGAGCATCGCGGACTTCGGCAACCCGGTGGTGGTGGGCGGCCAGTTCTCGGTGCTGTCGACCGACATCTTCTTCGCCATCGTCGGCGCGCAGTACGACCAGGGCCGCGCTGCCTCGCTGGCCTGGGTGCTGACGATCTTCGCGCTCGGTGTCTTCGCGCTCCAGCGCGCGGTGCTCGGCAGGCAGAACTACACGACGGTCAGCGGCAAGGGCGACGCCGGCATCGCGATGGCGTTGCCCGACGGCGTGCGCCGCACCATCTACTGCGTCGCGCTGCCGTGGATCGCCTTCACCGTGGTGGTCTACCTGTTCGCCTTCGCGGGCGGCTTCGTCCAGACCTGGGGCCGCGACTACAGCTTCACGCTCAACCACTTCAAGACCGCGTTCGCACTCGAATGGGGACAGTTCGGTCTGGTGTGGGCCGGTACCGCCTGGAACTCGCTGATCACCACGGTCAAGCTGGCCGGCATCTCGGCGCCGCTGACCGCGGGGCTCGGCCTGCTGATCGCCTGGCTGCTGGCGCGCAACGAGTTCAAGGGGCAGGGCGCCTTCGAATTCGCGGCGCTGCTGGCCTTCGCCATTCCCGGCACCGTGCTGGGCGTGAGCTACATCCTCGCCTTCAACGTGCCGCCGCTGGAGCTCACCGGCACCGGTCTCATCATCGTGCTGTGCTTCATGTTCCGGAACCTGCCGGTCGGCGTGCGCGCCGGCACGGCGGCCTTCAAGCAGCTCGACCGTYCGCTCGACGAGGCCTCGCTGATGCTGCGCGCCTCGACCTCGCAGACGCTGTTCCAGGTGGTGCTGCCGCTCCTGAAGCCGGCGCTGGTGGCCGCGCTGGTCTACAGTTTCGTGCGCGCGATGACCACGGTGAGCGCGGTGATCTTCCTGGTCACGGCCGAGAACGAACTCGCCACCACCTACATCATCGGCCGCGTCGGCAACGGCGACTACGGTGTCGCGCTGGCCTACTGCACCGTGCTGATGATCCTGATGTCGATCGCGATCGCGGCGGTGCAGATGCTGGTGGGCGAGCGCAAGCTGGGGCGACGCAAGCAGGGTGCACCCAGCATCGTGGTCGCCGCACACTGAACACGGGAACACCTATGAGCCAAGGCATCGAACTGCGCAACGTCACCAAGCGCTACGGCAGCGACGCGCGCGCACCGCTGGCCGTCAAAGGCATCAGCTTCGAGGTGCCCGAGGGCACGCTGACCACCATCCTCGGGCCCTCGGGCTGCGGCAAGACGACCACGCTGCGCATGATCGCCGGGCTCGAGTCGCCGACCTCGGGCGCGATCCTGATGGGCGGCCGCGACGTCACCACGCTGGGGCCGGCCGAACGCAACGTCAGCATGATGTTCCAGAGCTATGCCCTGTTCCCGCACATGAACGTGATCGAGAACGTGGGCTATGGCCTGAAGATGAGCGGGGTGCGCAAGGCCGAGGCCGCGGCGCGCGCCCGCGAGGCGCTCCGGGGCGTCGGGCTGGTCGACTTCGACGAACGCCTGCCGAGCGAGCTGTCGGGCGGCCAGCAGCAGCGCGTGGCGCTGGCGCGCGCGCTGGTGCTCGAGCCGGCCGTGCTGCTGTTCGACGAGCCGCTCTCCAACCTCGACGCCCGCCTGCGCCGCGAGATGCGCGAGGAGATCCGCAGCCTGCAGCAGCGCCTGCGGTTGACCGTCGCCTACGTCACGCACGACCAGAGCGAGGCGCTCGCGGTCAGCGACCAGATCATCGTGATGGACCACGGCGTGATTGCGCAGCAGGGCACGCCCGAGCAGCTCTACGGCCATCCGTCGAGCGAATTCGTGGCCGGTTTCATGGGCGAGGCGATGGTGTTCCCGGCGCTCGCGCAGCCCGACGGCCGGGTCGAGCTGGGCCCCTTGACCCTGACGCCGCGCCACGACCTGCCGCCGGGCTTCGTCAAGGTCGCGGTGCGGCCCGAGGCCTGGGTGATCGGCGCCGCCATCGGCCTGCCCGCGACCCTGCGCAAGTCGGCCTACCTCGGCAGCTTTTACGAATATGCTTTCGACACCGCGCTGGGCCCGGTGTTCGTGGTGTCGAGCGACCTCGCGCGACCCCTGGCCGCCGGCGCGCAGACCACCCTGTCCCTCGCCAGCCATGGCGTTTCCGTCGTACCCGTGACCGCATGAATGTCGTTTTCGATCTTGGAGCCGTGCTCCTGAGCTGGGAGCCCGTGGCCCTGGTTCAAACCCAACTGGCGCCCCACGCCCCGACGGCGGACGCCGCGCACGCGCTGGCGCGGCAGATGTTCCATCACGAGGACTGGCTGGGCTTCGATCGCGGCACCCACAGCCTCGATGACGCCATCGGCCGCATGGCGCTGCGCCTCGCGCTGCCGGCCGACCGGCTCAGCGAGGTGCTGGCGCCGATGGGCGAGCGGCTCGAACCGATCGCGGTCACGGTGGAACTGCTGGCGGGGCTGCGGGGGCGCCGGGACGCGGGCGAGGACCTGYGGCTGTACTACCTGTCGAACATGCCCTCGCCCTATGCGCGGGTGCTGGAGTACCGCCATCCGTTCTTCCAGTGGTTCGACGGCGGCATCTTCTCGGGTGATGTGCGCATGATCAAGCCGCAGCGTGAAATCTACGAGCTGTTGGCGACGCGGTACCGGCTGGCGGCCCCGCAGACCGTCTTCATCGACGACTCGCCGGCCAACGTGCTGGCGGCGCGAGAGCTCGGCTGGACGGCCATCCATTGCGAGCGGCCGAGCGCCTTGCCGGCGCAGCTCGCCGCCTACCTGCCGCTCAGTTCGACCCTGTCGACGTCGAAGCCCAGCGTGCGGGCGTAGTCGAGTTCGGCCTGGAGCGCGGCGCCGTCGAGCCGAGGCTCGCGCGAGAGCACCCACAGGGACTGGCGGTTCGGCGTGCCGATCAGCGCCACCTGGTAGTCGCGATCGAGCTTCAGGATCCAGTAGTCGCCCCACACCAGCGGCAGCCAGCCGAGCCACTCGGGCGCGAAGCGCACCTCGAACCGGCCGGCGCCGGGCTGGCCGGCGACCGGCACCACGCGCGCAAACCCCACGGTTTCATCGACACGGCCGTTCGCCAGGATGCAGCGGTTGCGCACCTCCACGGTGCCGTCGGCCAGCGGGGTGTATTCGGCCGTCACGGGGCCGGTGCACCATGCCTCGAATCGGTTGGGCAGGCGTGCCTGCTCGTGCCACAGGCCGGCATAGCGCTTGAGGTCGACCGGGGCCACCACCTGGAGCGGTGCGCGCATCAGCGGCGCGCCGTCCGCCGGGCCGGCGATCGCCTCGACGCGCGCCGTACGGGTGCTGGAGAGTGCCAGCAGCGTCACGACGCCGCCGACGCAGAAGGCGGCCGCCAGGGTGCCGATCGAGGCGTTGTGGGCGCGACCGTCGAAAGCGGCCGGCGGTGGTGCAGGGTGGGCGCGAAATGACATGGGATTCCTCCGGGAGGCGACCAATCGAAACACGAGACTAGACGCCTGCGCGCCGGCGTCGCGTCAGCCAGGGACCACACGCCACGTAGTGCTGCGGCGGGATAATGGCCGCATGAACCAACTCGACGCCCTCCGCCAATGGACCACCGTGGTTRCAGACACCGGTGATTTCCGCCAGCTCGCCCAGTTCAAGCCACGGGACGCGACCACCAATCCGTCGCTGATCCTGAAGGCGGTCCAGAAGGCCGACTACCGTCCCTTGCTGGACGAGGTGGTGAAGAAGCACAAGGGCGCGCCGATCGACGAGGTGATCGACCGCCTGCTGGTGCGCTTCGGCACCGAGATCCTGTCGATCATCCCGGGCCGGGTGTCGACCGAGGTGGATGCGCGGCTGAGCTTCGACACGCAGGCCACCATCGCCCGCGCCGAGCGCATCGTGGCGCTCTATCGGGAGCAGGACATCGATGTCGGCCAGCGCGTGCTGATCAAGATCGCCTCCACCTGGGAAGGCATCGAGGCGGCTCGCCAGCTCGAGCAGAAGGGCATCCATTGCAACCTGACGCTGCTGTTCTCGTTCGCCCAGGCCGTGGCCTGCGGCGCGGCCGGGGTGCAACTGATCTCGCCTTTCGTCGGCCGGATCTACGACTGGCACAAGAAGTCGCAGGGCGGCCAATGGGACGAGGCCGCCAACGCCGGAGCCAACGATCCGGGCGTGAAATCGGTGCGCCAGATCTTCGACTACTACAAGAAGAACGGCATCGCGACCGAGGTGATGGGGGCCAGCTTCCGCAACGTCGGCCAGATCGCCGCACTGGCCGGCTGCGACCTGCTGACCATCAGCCCTGAGTTGCTGGCCGAGTTGGCCGCCGGCGAGGCGCCGCTCGCGCACGCGCTCGACGCCGAAGCGGCGAAACGCCTCGAGATTCCGAAGGTCGTGCTCGACGAGGCCGCCTTCCGCTACGCGTTGAACGAGGACGCGATGGCCACCGAGAAGCTGGCCGAAGGCATCCGCGCCTTCGCCGCCGACGCCGTGAAGCTCGAAAAACTGATGGAGGCGTGATGACACGCGTTCGCTGCGACCAGACGAAGGCCTGGGGTGCGCTGCAGGCACACTACGACGAAGCGGGCCGGCGCTTCACGCTGCGCGAGGCTTTCGCCGCCGACCCGAAGYGCTTCGAGACGCTGAGCCAGTCCGCGCCCTTCGTTTTCGCCGACCTGTCGAAGAACCTGGTCGATGCCCGGACCGAGGAACTGCTGCTGGCGCTGGCGCGCGAGTGCGGGCTCGAGGCGCACCGGGACGCGATGTTCGCGGGCCGGCACATCAACGTCACCGAAGACCGTGCGGTGCTCCACACCCTGCTCAGGCGGCCGCCTTCCGAACCGGCGACCGGGGCGCTGGCGGGCCCCTTCGGCGAGGTGCAGTCCACGCTGGCCGCGATGCTCGCCTATGCCGAGGAGGTTCGCGCCGACCACACGATCACCGACGTGGTCAACATCGGCATCGGCGGCTCCGACCTCGGGCCGCAGATGGCGGTGCTGGCGCTCGCGCAGTTCGCGGCGCCGGGCAAGCGCTTCCATTTCGTCTCGAATGTCGACGGCCATGAGCTGGCCGGCATCCTGCGCGGATTGGCGCCCGAGCACACGCTGTTCCTGATCGCCTCGAAGACCTTCACGACCGCGGAGACGATGACCAATGCGCAGTCGGCCCGGCGCTGGTTCGAGCAGTCGGGCGGCGTCGACGTGGCGCGTCACTTCGCCGCGCTCACGACCAACGTCGAAGCGGCGCGGGCCTTCGGCATCGAGACCACCTTCGGCTTCTGGGACTGGGTCGGTGGGCGCTATTCGCTGTGGTCGGCGATCGGGCTGCCGATCGCGCTGGCGATCGGGGCCGAGGGCTTTCGCGGCCTGCTGGCTGGCGCCCACGCGATGGACGAGCATTTCCGCACCGCGCCGCTGGCGCAGAACCTGCCCGTGCGCCTGGGCTTGCTCGACGCCTGGTATCGCAACTTCCACCGGTTCACGAGCCGCAGCATCGCGCCGTACCACAGCGCGCTCAAGCGCCTGCCGGCCTACCTGCAGCAACTCGAGATGGAAAGCAACGGCAAGCGGGTCGACATGGACGGTCGGCCGCTGGCCTTCGGCACTTCCCCGGTGCTCTGGGGCGAACCGGGCACCAATGGCCAGCACGCCTACTTCCAGATGCTGCACCAGGGCACCGACGTGACGCCGCTGGAGTTCATTGCGGTGCGCGACGCCGCGCACGACCTGCCGGGCCACCATGCCAAGCTGCTGGCCAATGCGCTGGCGCAGGCGCAGGCACTGATGGTCGGCCAGTCCGACGCCGGCGGCCACAAGGATTTTCCGGGCAACCGGCCCAGCACCTTCTTCGTCTTCGAGCAACTGACGCCGGAGTCGCTGGGCGCCTTCCTCGCGCTCTACGAGCATCGCGTGTTCAGCAGCGGCGCCCTGTGGGGCATCAACAGCTTCGACCAGTGGGGCGTCGAGCTCGGCAAGGTGCTGGCCAAGGACATCGAGCCGCGCCTGGCCTCGGGCGATGCCGCGGGCCTGGATGCCTCCACGGCCGGCCTGCTGGCGCGCCTGCGCCAGCGCGCATAAGCGTCATCGAGGATCGGTAGCCTCTGGCTATGATGACCACGGGATTTCCCCGTGGGGCTCATCAAGAGGAGTTGTTCATGAACTTTCAACAGGCCGTTCAGACCTGCTTTCGCAAGTACACCGACTTTTCCGGCCGGGCGAGCCGGCCCGAGTACTGGTGGTTCATCCTGGCCTATGTGGTCGTGGCCTTCGTCGGCGGCTTCATCCACGAGGTCGTCTACTACCTGGTGGTGCTGGTCTTCCTGCTGCCGCTGCTCGCGGCCGGCGCGCGCCGCCTGCATGACGTCGGCAGAAGCGCCTGGTTCCTGTTGCTCGGGCTGATCCCGGTGATCGGCACCCTGGTGCTGCTCTATTTCATGGTTCAACCGGGCCAGCCCGAATCGAACGCCTACGGGCCGCCCGTCGCGCCCGTGCCGGCCAGCGTCTGAGCCGTCAGCCGCCGGCGCCCACCAGCACCGCCTTCGGGCGGTAGCTGGCCGGAAACACCTTCTTCAGGTTGTCGACCTTCGGCAGATCGTTGATCGCGATGTAGGGGTGGTCGGGGTGGCGGGTCATGAAATCCTGGTGGTATGCCTCCGCCGGGTAGAAGGCCTTGAGCGGCTCGAGGGTGGTCGCGATCGGCTTGCCGAACACCTTGGCGCGGTCGAGCTGCGCGATGTAGCTTTTGGCGATGCGCGCCTGCTCGGGGTTGGCCGTGAAGATCGTCGAGCGGTATTGGGTGCCGGTATCGGGGCCCTGGCGATTCAGCTGCGTCGGATCGTGGGCCACCGAGAAGTAGATCTGCAGCAGTTGCGCGTAGCTGATCTGCTTCGGGTCGTAGCTGATGCGGACCGCCTCGGCATGGCCGGTGCGGCCCGATCCGACCTCGTCGTACCTGGCCGTCGAGGCCTGGCCGCCGGCATAACCCGATACCGCGCCGGTGACGCCCTTGACGTGCTGGAAGACGCCTTGAACGCCCCAGAAGCAGCCGCCCGCGATCACCGCGGACTCCACACTGGCGCCCGGCGCGGCGGGCGGGTCTTCGGCCGGTGGGGGGATCACCATGGCCGCCTCGGCCGCGAACGAGGGCGCGACGCGCCAGAGCGCCGCACCTGCGGCGAGTGCCAGCACGGCCAGCACGGGGCGTCGGGACAGCCTTGCGAACGGCGTGCCGCGTGGGTTCGCGGGTGTCGATGAGAGTGGGGTCATACCGGTGTTGCTCCTTGCATGAGGCCTGCTGCGGCGGCCGCAGCCGCTTGGGGCCGATCGATCGTACTCGCCCGCGAAATCCTGTGGGTCCGAGCGGGCGTGGGTTGGAACGCGCGGCTACTTCTTCATTTCGTCCTTGGCCATCCCATCCTTGGACATGCTGTCCTTGGCCATCGAATCCTTCTTCATGCCGTCCTTCTTCATGCTGTCCTTGGCCATGCCGTCCTTCGCCATCGAGTCCTTCTTCATGCCGTCCTTGCCCATGGCATCCTTCGACATCGCGTCCTTGCTCATGTCATCGGCGGCGAATGCCGAGGCGGAGCCGACGGCCATGAAAGCAGCGAGGAGCGTTGCGGTGAGCTTGTTCATTTCAGTGTCCTGGTGAGTTGAAGTTTCGAATGGGCACGGTTCAGGAGAACACGGCCGCGTGCTTTCAACAGCGCCGAGTCGGGATCGACTCAACTGCCGCCGAACCAGTTGTAGCCCTGGTCTTCCCAGTAGCCGCCGGGGTAGGTGTTGGTGACGAAGATCGCCTGGATGTGCTTCGGGTTCTTGTAGCCCAGCTTGGTGGGCATGCGCAGCTTCATCGGGAAGCCGTACTTCGGCGGCAGCGGCTGGCCGTCGTAGGTCAGCGTGAGCAGGGTCTGCGGGTGCAGCGCCGTGGGCATGTCGATGCTGGTGTAGTAGTCGTCAGCGCACTTGAATCCGACGTACTTCGCGCTCGTGTCGGCGCCGACCTTGCGCAGGAAATCGGCGAAGGGCACGCCGCCCCATTTGCCGATCGCACTCCAGCCCTCGACGCAGATGTGGCGCGTGACCTGGTCCTGCTGCGGCATCGCGCGCAGATCGTCCAGGGTCCAGCGGCGCTTGTCGGCGACCAGGCCGGTGACTTCGAGCCGGTAGCCGGCTTCGTCGACTTCGCGGACCTCGTCCTCGCCGTAGTAGGCGTTGAACGGAAACGGCCGTGTGATCATCGACTCCGGATAGGTCGGCGCCAGCCGGTTCGGATCGAACAGCCAGGCTTGCGCCGCATCGTTGAAGCGCGAGATCCGGGCCAGCGCCGCCTCGACCGCGGCGTTGTCGCTGATGCTGCAGCCGCTCAGCAGCGACAGGCCGCCCAGCGTCAGCGAGCGCTGCAGGAAGGCTCGCCGCGCGGGTTGCTCGATGCGGCGTCCGATCCGCTTGCGTGCCTCGGCCAGCACGGCGTCGCCGTCCACCTCGAGCAGGGTGGCGAGGGCGGGGCGCTTGAAGATCTTCATGCTGTCTCCTTGCCGTGGCCGCTCAGCATCGTGAGCAGCGTGCGCGGCACCAGCGCCACCATCACGAGGTGCACGGCGACGAACGCCACGAGCGCGGCCATCGCGAAGAAGTGAATGCGGCGGGCCGTCTCGTAGCCGCCCAGCAGCTCCCGCAGGCCCGGAAACTGGACCGATTTCCAGAGCACCAGGCCCGAGAGGACGAGCACCGTGATGTCGAGCATCACGAACAGGTAGGCCAGGCGCTGCACGTGGTTGTAGCGGCGCGGGTCGGCATGCGAGAGACGGCCGCGCAGGGCGGCGAGCAGGTCCTGCCAGAGGCCGGCCGGCGACAGCGGGAAGAACTTGGCGCGCAGCCGCCCGCTCGCCACGTTGAGCGCGAGATAGACCAGCCCGTTGATCGCCAGCAGCCACATCGCGGCGAAGTGCCATTGCAGCGCGCCGCCGAGCCAGCCGCCCAGCGTGATCGAGGCCGGTATCTCGAAGTCGAACAGCGGCGAGGCGTCGTAGATGCGCCAGCCGCTGGTGACCAGCACCAGCACCGCAAGGGCGTTGAGCCAATGCGTGATGCGCATCCACAGCGGATGGATCGGTGCGTGGCCGGCGGGCGGGAGTTCGCGTTGCATGGGGCGGATTGTTGGCCGTACCCGGTGGCCGATTCATCACGAAGAGTTCAATTAATCGTGACAAATGCGCCGTCGATATCGCCGCACAATCCGGTTCCATGGACCCCGCCAAACGCGTCTTGATCGTCGAGGACGATGCCCACATCGCCGAGCTGATGCGCATGCACCTGCAGGACGAGGGCTACGCCATCACGCATGYGGCCGACGGCGACGCCGGCATGCGCGAACTCGAGCGCGGCAGTTGGGACGCATTGATCCTCGACCTGATGCTGCCGGGCATCGACGGGCTCGAAATCTGCCGCCGGGCCCGGGCCATGACGCGCTACACGCCGATCATCATCACCAGCGCCCGCTCCAGCGAGGTGCACCGCATCCTGGGCCTCGAACTCGGCGCCGACGACTACCTGGCCAAGCCGTTCTCGGTGCTGGAACTGGTGGCGCGGGTCCGGGCCCTGCTGCGCCGCAGCGACGCGCTGGCACGCAATGCGCGGATGGAGKCGGGGCGCCTGGACATCGGCAGTCTCTGCATCGATCCGGTCGCGCGCGAGGTGCAGGTCGACGGCAAGCCGGTCGAACTCACGCCGCGCGAATTCGACCTCCTGCATTTCTTCGCCCGCCATCCGGGCCGTGTGTTCTCGCGCCTCGACCTGCTGAACCAGGTCTGGGGCTACCAGCACGACGGCTACGAGCACACGGTCAACACCCACATCAACCGGCTGCGCATGAAGATCGAGGCCGACCCCGCCCAGCCCAGCCGCATCCTCACGGTCTGGGGGCGCGGCTACAAGCTGGCCGGACCGGAGGGCGGGGCATGAGCCTCTTTCGCAGCAGCCTGTCGCGCCGCCTCTCGGCGGTGTTCGCCGTGCTGCTGCTCGCCTGCTGCGGCGCCTCGGTCTGGCTGCAGATGCAGGCCAGCGGGCGCTACGAGCAGGAGGTGATGCAGCGTCTTTCCGGCGGGCTGGCGGCGCACATCGCGCAGAACTCGACCCTGATGGAGCGCGACGGGCTCAACCAGGCGGCCGTGCGCGATCTGTTCGACAAGCTGATGGCCGTCAATCCGAGCGTCGAGGTCTACCTGCTCGGGCTCGACGGCCGGATCCAGGCCCAGGCCGCGCCGCCCGGGCACCTGAAGCGGGACAGGGTCGACGTGGCGCCGATTCGCCGGTTGCTCGACGGCGCCCCCTTGCCGATCGTCGGCGACGATCCGCGCGCCGAAGGCACCCGCAAGGTGTTCAGTGCCGCGCCGCTGCGCATCGACGGTCGCGAGGTCGGCTATGTCTATGTGGTGCTGTCGGGCGAGGAGCGCGACGCGCTGCTGGCCGACGCTGCGGCGAGCAACGTCCTGCGAACGACGTTGTGGTCGGTGGCATTGGTCGCGCTGCTGGGCCTGCTCGCCGGGTTGGCGGCATTCCATCTGATCACGCGCCCGCTGCGCGAATTGACCGGGGCGGTCCGCAGGTTCGAGGCCGATGGCGTGGCGGCGCTGCAGGACGCCGGGCCGACGTTCGAGCGGACCCGCCGCGGCGGCGACGAGATCGCCGCGCTCTCGCAGGCGTTCGTCCAGATGACGCAGCGCATCGCCGAGCAATGGCGCGAGCTCACGCAGCAGGACCAGCAGCGGCGCGAACTGTTCGCCAACATCTCGCACGACCTGCGCACGCCGCTCACTTCATTGCATGGCTATCTCGAGACGCTGTGGGTCAAGGCCGATACGCTCGACGTCGCCGAGCGCCGCCGCTACCTCGAGATCGCGCTGGCGCAAAGCCGCAAGGTCTCGCGGCTGTCRCAGGAGCTGTTCGAGCTGGCGCGGCTGGAGTATGGCGTCGTCAAGCCCGAGAAGGAGACCTTCGCCCTGGCCGACCTGGTGCAGGACGTGTTCCAGAAGTTCGAGCTGGCGGCCGAGGCGCGCCAGCAGCGGCTGGTGGCCGACATCGCGCCGGACCTGCCGGGCGTGACCGCCGACCTCGGCATGATCGAGCGCGTGCTCGCCAACCTGCTCGACAACGCGATCCGCCATACGCCCGCGGGCGGCGAGATCGCGGTGCAGCTGCGGCAGGACAAGGAGGGCGTGCGGGTCGAGATCAGCGACACCGGCCCCGGCATCCCGAACGAGCTGCGCACGGCACTGTTCACGCGACCGGTGTTTTCGTCGGCCGGTGGCCGCAGCGGCGGGCTCGGGCTGGTCATCGTGCAGCGCATCCTGCAGCTGCATGGCAGCGACATCCGGCTCTTGCCACGGCCCGAGAAGGGGGCCGTGTTCTCGTTCCTGCTGACGTAAAAAAGCCCCGCAGCTTTCACTGCGGGGCTTCTTGGCTTGGCTGTGGCAGCCGGGGCCGGGGGATTACATCCCCATGCCGCCCATGCCACCCATGCCGCCCATGTCGGGCATGCCGCCGGCGCCGCCTTCTTCCTTCGGTGCGTCAGCGACCATGGCTTCGGTCGTCAGCAGCAGCGAGGAGACCGAGGCTGCGTTCTGCAGTGCGGTGCGGGTCACCTTGGTCGGGTCCAGGATGCCCAGCTCGAGCATGTCGCCGTAGGTGTCGTTGGCGGCGTTGAAGCCGTAGTTGCCCTTGCCGGCCAACACTTCGTTCACGACCACCGAGGCTTCGCCGCCGGCGTTGTTGACGATCTCGCGCAGCGGCGCTTCGATGGCCTTGAGCACCAGCTTGATGCCGGCGTCCTGGTCAGCGTTGTCGCCCTTGAGCTTGTCGCCCACGGCTTGCTTGGCGCGCAGCAGGGCCACGCCACCACCGGCAACCACGCCTTCTTCCACTGCAGCGCGAGTGGCGTGCAGGGCGTCTTCGACGCGGGCCTTCTTTTCCTTCATTTCGACTTCGGTGGCAGCGCCGACCTTGATCACTGCAACGCCGCCGGCCAGCTTGGCCACGCGCTCTTGCAGCTTTTCGCGGTCGTAGTCGCTGGTCGCTTCTTCGATCTGCACGCGCACTTGCTTGACGCGGGCTTCGATGTCGCCAGCGGCGCCGGCGCCGTCGATGATGATGGTGTTTTCCTTGCCCACTTCGATGCGCTTGGCTTGGCCGAGGTCGGCCAGCGTCACCTTCTCGAGGGTCAGGCCCACTTCTTCAGCGATGACCTTGCCGCCCGTCAGGATGGCGATGTCTTCGAGCATGGCCTTGCGGCGGTCGCCGAAGCCAGGCGCCTTGACGGCCACGACCTTCAGGATGCCGCGGATCGTGTTCACGACCAGGGTCGCCAGGGCTTCGCCTTCGACKTCTTCRGCAATGATCAGCAGCGGACGGCCGGCCTTGGCGACTTGCTCCAGCGTGGGCAGCAGGTCGCGGATGTTGCTGATCTTCTTGTCGAACAGCAGCACGAAGGGGTTGTCCAGCAACGCCGATTGCTTCTCGGGGTTGTTGATGAAGTAGGGCGACAGGTAGCCGCGGTCGAACTGCATGCCTTCGACGACGTCGAGTTCGCTGTCCAGCGACTTGCCGTCTTCGACGGTGATCACGCCTTCCTTGCCGACCTTGTCCATCGCGTCAGCGATGAGCTTGCCGATGGTTTCGTCGCTGTTGGCCGAGATCGAGCCGACTTGCGCGATTTCCTTCGAGGTGGTCGTGGGCTTGGAAGCCTTCTTCAGCTCGGCGACCAGGGCGGTGACCGCCTTGTCGATGCCGCGCTTCAGGTCCATCGGGTTCATGCCGGCAGCCACCAGCTTGAAACCTTCGCGAACGATGGCCTGGGCCAGCACGGTCGCGGTGGTGGTGCCGTCGCCGGCGTTGTCCGAAGTCTTGGAAGCCACTTCCTTCACGAGCTGGGCGCCCATGTTCTGGAGCTTGTCCTTGAGYTCGATTTCCTTGGCGACCGACACGCCGTCCTTGGTCACGGTCGGGGCGCCGAACGAGCGCTCCAGAACCACGTTGCGGCCCTTGGGGCCCAGGGTCACTTTGACTGCGTTGGCGAGGATGTTGACACCTTCGACCATGCGCGCGCGGGCTTCACCGCCGAAGACTACGTCTTTTGCTGCCATGAGATTTCTCCGAATTCAGTTGTTTGGGGGATGAGGGCTTGAGAAATTACTTCTCGACGACGGCAAAGAGGTCGTCTTCCTTCATGACCAGCAGTTCGTCGCCGTCGACCTTGACGGTCTGGCCGCTGTACTTGCCGAACAGGACGCGATYGCCGACCTTGACGCTCATTGCGCCGAGTTCGCCCTTGTCGTTCTTCTTGCCAGGACCGACGGCCAGAACTTCGCCTTGATCAGGCTTCTCGGCGACGTTGTCGGGGATCACGATGCCCGAGGCGGTCTTGGTTTCGCTTTCAATGCGCTTGACGATCACGCGATCGTGCAAAGGACGAAGTTTCATTGCATCTCCTGATAGGAACGGGGGTTTGGCTTGGGCTACGGCGTGGTGCCGGCGCCACATTCGTTGTGAAGCGGGGGACTGTTAGCACTCAACTCCAACGAGTGCTAATGATAAGGGTGTTTTGGGGCATTTCAAGGCGGGCTGACCTTTTCGCCTGCCGTGAAAGCGGTGCGGTGCTAGATTGCTCCGATGGACAGACGCCGGGCCTTTCTCGCCGCCCTGGTCGGGGTGGGGGTCGGTGTTGGCGTGCTCTTCCTGGTGACGGATCTTCCCATGCCGGGGGGGAGCAAGGCCGCGCCCTACCTGGACATTCCGGTGGGCGGCATCCCTGCCGGTGCCCCGAAGTTCTTCATGTGGAACGACGCGCCCTTCGCCCTCGTGCGCACGACCGGCGAGATGCTCGACGATCTCCAGGCGCAGACCCCGAACACCTGGAGCCAGCGCCCGATCCCGGCGGATCGCCCCGCGTTCTTTGTCTACTCCCTGGTGAGTCCGGTCCTGGGGTGCGTGGCCCGGCATGCCCCCAAGGGCGCCTTCCGCTTCGCGCCCGAGCGCCTGTGGCAAGGGGGCTTCTACGACCCCTGCCACTTCGCCGAATGGGACTATGCGGGGCGCGCGATCCGGCAGTACCCGGATCAGGGCGAGTCGATGCGCGTGGCCGATCTCGACGCGCCGGCGTTCGAACTCAGGACGCCGGACACCTTGCGAATCCACCGCTGAGTCCGGCTGGTGCGCCGGTCGAGGCTTCCTGCGAAGGCGCCGGGCTCCGCCCGGTACGTCTACCGCCGCCGATGTGGATGAAGGCGAACCGCCTGTCGGTCGAAATTAGCCTTTCGTCACTTTTCCCACGAAACGGCCGCGTAGGTAAAGCCCGATATCCGTCAAATGTGATAATTTCACATCCACTTGTACTTTGTGACATTTTGAAATTATTTGCTGCGATGTGCCTCTGATCCGATTCAAGGGTCGAGGCCGCGCGATGAAGGATGCAGCCCGATGGCTCAGTCTCTGGAACAGATGCCGATGGCGTCGACGACGGCAAGCTCGAATGTCCCTTGGGGCGGGCGGGCGCGCGGCTTCACGCTGATCGAGTTGATGATCACGGTGGCGATTGTCGCGATCCTGGCGGCGTTGGCCTATCCGTCGTACACGCGTTACATGCTTCGTGCGCATCGCGCGTCTGCGGTCAGCTATGTCATGGGTGTGGCCAGCAAACAAGTGCAGTTCAATCTGGATGCTCGGCGCTACGGCAATGACGCTGATCTGGGCACGACGACGCTGCCGGCCGAAGTGCTTCCGTACTACACCGTGGTAACGACCCCCGACAAC
>NZ_JBFUCI010000057.1:0-21055 GCF_056405335.1 Variovorax sp. P1_H12_2 | reverse complement strand
TCATGCAACACAGAGAGCAAACTCGAAGAGTCACGATGAAATCCGCTTTGAGCTTCCTGGTCGGCGCCCTGCGATGCGAGATCGACGCGCTGGAGCAGCTCGCGCGCACCAGCGAGCTGGTGGCGACGATCGCCCGGCTGGTCCATGCGCTGCAGCGGGAGCGCGGCATCTCCAATGTCTTTCTGGCATCGGGCGGCCGGCGCTTCGCCTCGCAGCGCAAGGAACAGATCGCCGACTGCCTGCGGCACGAGGAAGCCGTGCGCCTGGCCTTCGACCAGCTCGAGGCCGAAGGCGGCCGGGTCGGCAACGGCGCGCGCCTCTTCAGCCGCATCGCCTGGGTGCTGCCCGGGCTGGACGCCCTGCCCGCGCTGCGGCAGCGCATCGGCGCGATGGAGCTCGATGCCGGCCGTTCGACCGCGGCCTTCGTCAAGCTGGTCGCCGGTCTCATCGCGGTGGTCTTCGAGGCCGCCGACGGCGCCACCGACCCCGAGATCTCGCGCCGGCTGGTGGCGCTGTTCAATTTCATGCAGGGCAAGGAGTTCGCKGGCCAGGAACGCGCCTGCGGCGCCGCGGCCTTCGCCTCGGGCTACAACGACAGCGCGCGCCAGCAGCAATGGCTGCACCTGATCGCCTCGCAGGAACATTGCTTCCAGCGCTTTGCCGAGTTCTCGGCATCCGGCCTGGGCGAGCTCTGGGCCTCGGTCAGGGCGCCGGCGCAAGTCGCCGAACAGGAGCGCCTGCGCCGCATCGCCTGCGCCGCGCCGGCGGGCGTGTGGCTCGACACCGAGTTGAGCCAGGTCTGGTTCGACTGCTGCACGCGCCGYATCGACGCCATGCAGGCGGTCGAGGAGCGGTTGACCGCCGACCTGCGGCAGCTCTGCGAACAGAAGACGGCGCAGGCTCGCGCCGAGCTGCAGGCGCACGAGGCGCTGCTGGCCAGCCTGCAGGATACCGGCGGCGCCGCGGCGGACTTCTTCCTCGATGCGGTGGCGACGCCGGCCGCCGCGGCCACGCCGGCCGCCAGTGCGCCTTACGGCAAGCAACTCGAACGCTCCATTCTCGACATGGTGCAGGAGCAGTCGCGCCGGCTGCAGGCCATGGGCGACGAACTCGAGACCGTGCGCGCCGCCCTCAACGAGCGCAAGCTGGTCGAGCGCGCCAAGGGGCTCCTGATGGCGCACCGGCGCATCAGCGAGGAGGAAGCGCACAAGATGCTGCGCCGGACCGCGATGAACCAGGGCCGGCGGCTGGTCGAGGTCGCCGAATCGGTGCTCGCGATGGCCGAGTACCTGCCCGACGACAGGGCTTCCTGAGTGCGTCGCAGGCCCGGAATGGTGCACTGCACAAGCGATGCGCAGCGCATGCGTTTCGCTCCAGATCCGGTGGATGGCAAGCCCCGGTGAACCATTGACGCTCTCTTTTTCATAGCGCCACGGTTGCTGGCACGCTGCTTGCAATCGCTCGAGGCATAGACCGACGAAGGTCTTCAGGCAGGTGGCATCCAACGGCGGGTGCGGCCCACCGAACCGGACAAAGGCGTCCTTACCCCGCAGGGGCTCGACTTCGAGCGGCCCGTGCGCGGCGAGGACGCCTTTTCGTTTTTCCGAATCGACTTTTCATCTCCGGAGTTCGCCCCATGACCGATGCGCTGAAACCAAAACTGAGTCGCCGCCGTGTGTTGCAGGCCGCCGCCGCGGGCGTGGTCGGGCTCGATCCCGCGCTGCGCGCCGCCGTCTGGGCCCAGGGCTCGGACAAGCCCGAGAAGGAGGAAGTCAGGATCGGCTTCATCCCGCTGACCGACTGCGCCAGCGTCGTGATGGCCTCGGTGCTCGGCATCGACAAGAAGTACGGCGTCAAGATCGTGCCGAGCAAGGAAGCCAGCTGGGCCGGCGTGCGCGACAAGCTGGTCAACGGCGAACTCGACTTCGCCCACGTGCTCTACGGCCTGGTCTACGGCGTGCACCTGGGCATCGGCGGCCCGAAGAAGGACATGGCCGTCCTGATGACGCTCAACAACAACGGCCAGGCGATCACGCTGTCGAAGAAGCTGGCCGACAAGGGCGCGGTCGACGGCGCCTCGCTGGCCAAGGTGATGGCCGGCGAAAAGGCCGAGTACACCTTTGCCCAGACCTTCCCCACCGGCACCCATGCGATGTGGCTCTACTACTGGATGGCGGCCAACGGCATCAACCCGCTCAAGGATGCCAAGGTGATCACCGTGCCGCCGCCGCAGATGGTGGCCAACATGCGCGTGGGCAACATGGACGGCTACTGCGTCGGCGAACCCTGGGGGCAGCGCGCGATCATGGACGGCATCGGCATCACGGCCATCACCACCCAGGACATCTGGAAGGACCATCCGGAGAAGGTGCTCGGCACCACCGGCGAGTTCGTGAAGAAGTATCCGAACACGGCGCGCGCCGTGACCGCCGCGATCCTCGAGGCCGGCAAGTGGATCGACGCCGGCCTGCAGAACAAGAACAAGATGGCCGAGACCATCGCCGACAAGAGCTACGTCAACACCAGCGTGGACGCGATCAACCAGCGCATCCTGGGGCGCTACACCAACGGCCTCGGCAAGAGCTGGGACGACCCGAACTACATGAAGTTCTACGCCGACGGCGCGGTCAGCTACCCGTACCTGTCGGACGGCATGTGGTTCCTCACGCAGCACAAGCGCTGGGGCCTGCTGAAGGAACATCCGGACTACCTGCAGGTGGCAACGCAGATCAACCAGATCGACATCTACAAGCAGGCCGCCGCCGCCACCAGGACCGCGGTGCCGAAGGAGACGATGCGCAGCAGCAAGCTGTTCGACGGCGTCGTCTGGGACGGCAAGAACCCGAAGCAGTATGCCGATTCGTTCAAGGTCCACGCCTGAGGAGCCCACCATGGTCAGTGCCGTCTTCCACTCCCCGCTCGAAGCCAAGCCGGTGATGCCGCCGGCATCGAAGAGCGTCGCCAGGCCGGCGGCGTCGCTCTTCGCCGCCGCGGTCGAGCCCACGCCCCGCGTGCCTCGCGACTTCCGCGCCGTCTGGCTGCGCGTGCTGCCGCCGCTGCTGGGCTTCGCGCTGCTGGTCCTGGTCTGGGAACTGGTGGCGCTCAGGAGCACCACCGGTTTTCCGTCGCCGCTCGCAACCTGGCAGCAGGCGCTCACGGTCTTCAGCGATCCGTTCTACAGCAAGGGGCCGAACGACCAGGGCGTGGGCTGGAACGTGCTCTCGTCGCTGCAGCGCGTGGCGCTGGGCTTCGGGCTGGCGGCCGCGGTCGGCATACCGGCCGGCTTCGCGATCGGACGCTTCGAGTTCCTCTCGCGCATGTTCAATCCGCTGATCAGCCTGCTGCGGCCGGTGTCGCCGCTGGCCTGGCTGCCGATAGGCCTGCTGGTCTTCAAGGGCGCCAATCCGGCCGCCATCTGGACCATCTTCATCTGCTCGATCTGGCCGATGATCATCAACACCGCGGTCGGCGTGCAGCGCGTGCCCAGCGACTACATGAACGTCGCCCGGGTGCTGAATCTCAGCGAGTGGAAGATCTTCACCAAGATCCTGTTCCCCGCCGTGCTGCCCTACATGCTGACCGGCGTGCGTCTGGCGGTCGGCACCGCCTGGCTGGTGATCGTCGCAGCCGAGATGCTGACCGGCGGCGTCGGCATCGGCTTCTGGGTCTGGGACGAGTGGAACAACCTCAACGTCGCCAACATCATCATCGCGATCTTCGTCATCGGCATCGTCGGCCTGGTGCTCGAGTTCGCGCTCATCAGGATCGCCACCGCGTTCACGTTCGAAGAGGTCAAGCAATGAACGACGACAGCAAGTACATCGCGGTCCAGGGCGTCGAGCAGCGCTTCAAGACCGCCAAGGGCAGCTTCCTGGCGCTGCGCGACGTCAACCTGAACGTCGCCAAGGGCGAGTTCATCACGCTGATCGGCCACTCGGGCTGCGGCAAGTCGACGCTGCTGAACCTGATCGCCGGGCTGACGACGCCGACCCAGGGCGTGCTGCTGTGCGCCAACCGCGAGATCAAGGGGCCGGGCCCGGAGCGCGCGGTGGTGTTTCAGAACCACTCGCTGCTGCCCTGGCTGACCTGCTACGAGAACGTCTACCTCGCGGTCGAGCGCGTGTTCGCGGCGACCGAGAACAGGGCGCAGCTCAAGGCCCGCACCGAAGCGGCGCTGGCACTGGTCGGCCTGACGCCGGCGGCACAGAAGCGGCCTGGCGAGATCTCGGGCGGCATGAAGCAGCGCGTCGGCATCGCCCGCGCGCTGTCGATGGAACCCAAGGTGCTGCTGATGGACGAGCCCTTCGGCGCCCTCGATGCGCTCACGCGCGCCAAGCTGCAGGACGAACTGCTGGCCATCGTGCAGAAGACCCGCAGCACGGTGGTCATGGTGACGCACGACGTCGATGAAGCCGTGCTGCTGTCGGACCGCATCGTGATGCTGACCAACGGCCCGGCCGCCACCATCGGCGAGGTGCTGGCGGTCGACATCGCGCG
Source organism: Variovorax sp. P1_H12_2 (assembly GCF_056405335.1). Taxonomy (NCBI): domain Bacteria; kingdom Pseudomonadati; phylum Pseudomonadota; class Betaproteobacteria; order Burkholderiales; family Comamonadaceae; genus Variovorax; species Variovorax sp. P1_H12_2. The sequence continues at coordinate 16,558 of NZ_JBFUCI010000057.1, read as the reverse complement.
GCCGCGCAACCGCGTGGAACTGGCCGAGGACCCGGTGTACGTGCACGCGCGCAAGGCCGTGATCGACTTTCTCTACACGCGCCAGGCGCATGTGGAAAAGGTCGCGGCCTGAGCGGTCCCTCTCACGGTCCCTCTCACGGCCCCTCGCACGGCCTCTCGCACGGCCTCTCGCGCACCGGGAGTCACGACATGATGACCTGCAGACTGTGCTCGTACGAGGCCGTGAGCTGCTCGAAGGTGTCGACCAGCGCATCGCTGGAGCGCACCAGCGATGCGCGCCCCTCGGCGCTGTCGAGGCCGCGCACGCCGCGCATGAGGTGGAGCCATTCGTCGCGCGCGATCGCCAACGCGGCACGGATCTCGGGCGAGCTCAGCGGCGCCTGTTCGAGTTCCCGCAGCGCGGCTTCGAATTCGTCCATGGTCGGCGCCAGCCGCTCCTGCGATCGCGCCGCGGGCAGCATCGACGCCAGCAGCGCGTCCTTCGCCAGCCGCTGCGCACGCATGCGCTGGCGGCCGCAGAGGTTGACGATGCGCAGCCCCCGGCGCGCGCCGGAGGCTTCGAGCGCGTCGGTCAGCGCTTCGGCGGCCAGGAGCAGGCCCTCGGCCCGCGCATCGATCCCGAGCAGCGCGGGCGCCGCCAGCCGCGCCGACAGTGCCGTTTCCAGGTCTTGCCAGGCGCTGCGCACCCGAGCCAGCGCCCCGGTGCCGGCCTCGCCCAGCGCCAGGGTGGCGAGATGATCCAGGTTGTGCTGCACCCGCTCGACGGATTGCGTGCGCAGCACCCGGGCGCGCCGCGCATCGATGCCGGCCAGTGCCTGCGCCGCCACCCGCACCAGCCGCTGCGACAGCATGCGCAGCTGGCCGGCGCGGTTGATCGCATCGGCCCACTGCGCGGCCTCGAGCACCGAGCGCGAGACCTCGCCGAGCCGCAGGTTGGCATGCATCGCGGCGCCGCGCAGGAGGCCGAAGGCCTCGTCCTCGCCGATGCCGCGCGCCGACATCAGCAGGCCCTTGGCGCGGTCGATCCACTTGCGCTCGTCCAGGCGGGTGCGAAAAGCATCCATCTCGGTGCGCAGCGCGGCCTCGCGCTGCCAGCGGGCCCGGGCACGAACCAGCAACGCAGCCAGCGTTGGCGCATCGAGCCGCTCGACCGGCGTCCAACCGTGCACGCCGAGCGCCACCAGTTGCTCGTGCACGCCGGCGTCCAAGGGCGCGCTGACCAGGCTCAGGGCGCAAGGCGGCCCGCCCGACCAGGCACGCAGCGCCCCGAGCAGCGCTTCGGGCAGCGCTTCGGGCGCACATGCGGGCAGCCAGATCAGGATCTGTCGCGGTGCCGATGCCTCGGCCTGGCGCACCATGTCGCCGCAAGCGACGCAGGCGACGGGCGCGATGCCGCACCCGGCCAGCGCCTGTGCGAGCGCCGCAGGCAGCGCGCCATCGATGGTTTCGGGGGGCAGGACGACAAGAAGTGGGTTCACGGTGGGGCAGGGAAAGCGATGCAAAGCATAGGCCAGGCCAGCAGGCGATTGCTGGCACGCCCCTTGCTTGATTCAAGGCGCGGTGTAACGAAGCACCGCCTTGGTGAAGCGGCAGGATCCTGCCCGCAGTCCGGCAACGCCAAGGCCGGGCACACCCGTCAGGCCACCGGCTGTCGCCGCGGCCACATCTCCCCAACCCTGTCCGACGACACGGCCCTCGCACGGCCGGGCCGCGGCATTTCGCACTGAACACGATGTCCAGCTTCAAGACCTTTCTGCATTCAGGCCACGGCCCGACGCTGTTCGCGGCCTTCCTGTACTTCTCGTTCTCGTGCTGCATCTGGGTGCTCAACGGCGCCATGGCGCCCTTCATCGGCGAGACCTTCGACCTCTCGCCGGCGCAGAAGGGGCTGATGCTGTCGGTGCCGATCATCGCGGGCGCGCTGATGCGCTTTCCGCTCGGCATCCTGTCGCAATACATCGGCCGCAAGAACGCGACCCTGGTCGAGATGGGACTGATCGCGGTGGCGATGCTGTTCGGCTTCTTCATGGTGAAGAGCTTCAACGACCTGCTCGCCATGGGCGTGCTGCTGGGCATCGCGGGCGCCAGCTTCGGTGTCGCGCTGTCGCTGGGTTCGGGCTGGTTCCCGCCGCAGCACAAGGGCCTCGCGATGGGCCTGGTGGGTGCCGGCAACGTCGGCACCGCGGTGTCGGTGCTGGTGGCGCCGCCGCTGGCGCAGTGGCTGGGCTGGCAGAGCGTCTACGGCGTCGCGGCCGGCGCGATCCTGCTGCCGATGATCGTGATGATCGTGTTCGCCAAGGAACCGCCGGACATCGACAGCCACGCCAGCTTCCGCGAGCACATCGCCTGCCTGTTCGAGAAGGACGGCTGGGTGTTCAGCCTGATCTACGGCGTCACCTTCGGCGGCTTCATCGGCCTCACCACCTTCCTGCCCTCCTACTACTACGACCAGTTCGGCGTGAGCAAGGTGCAGGCCGGCCAGCTGACCATGCTGGCCGCATTCATGGGCGCCGCGGTGCGGGTGATCGGCGGCTGGATCTCCGACCGCTGGGGCGGCGTCAACACGCTGACCCTGGTGCTGGCGGTGGTGGCAGTCGGCCTCGTGCTGGTGGGCCTCTCGTCGGCATCGCTGGTGCTCACCACGCTGCTGCTGATCGTCTGCTTCGCGGCGCTGGGCGCGGGCAACGGCGCGCTGTTCCAGCTGGTGCCGCTGCGCTGGCCGGCCAGCACCGCGGTGGCCGGCTCGATGATCGGCGAGATCGGCGCCCTCGGCGGCGGCCTGGTGCCCAACGCGATGGGCCTGTCCAAGCAATACCTGGGCAGCTACACCTGGGGCTTCGTCTTCTTCGCTGCGCTGTCGCTGGTGATGCTCGGCGTGATGCGCGCGATGCAGATCCGCTGGACCCGCACCTGGGCCGAAAAAGGCGGCCGCGCGCGGGTCGTGGCGCATCCACCGGCGGCTGCGAATGCCCCGAAGTCTCCCAAGGCCCGAAACGCATGAACCGCACCATCCTGATGCCAGAGATACCGCGGAACCGGCTTCGCCGGGCCGCTGGCATCGCCCCCGGCGAGGGGGTGGCGAGCGACACGCAGTGCGCGAGCCTGGGGGAGTGCCTATTTCGGCAGGAACAGCAGCCAGAACACGAGCAGTGCGTTGAACAGCAGCGACACGGCCAGCGCGATCTTGAGGAGCGCAGCCGGATCGCGGCGGATCAGGGGCGTGGCGCCCGGCGCACCGATCGGGCGCGAGGCGCCGCGCTCCAGCGCCAGCAGCAGTTCCTCGGCAGTCTCGAAGCGCTGGCGGGGATCGCGCGCCACCGCCTTGCACACCAGGTGGTCGAGCCAGACCGGCACGTCGGGGCGGATGCGCGAGAGCGCGGCCGGGTCGCGCCGGTACCGTGCCAGCTGGTAGGGCTCGATCTCGCCGTAGGGCAGGCGTCCCGCGAGCCATTGGTAGAGCGTGACGCCAAGCGCAAACAGGTCGCTCCCCGCATCGGCGCCGGCGTCCTCCCACTGCTCCGGGTTGATGTAGCTCGGCGTGCCGGCATGCAGTTCGCGCTGCGCGGCACCCTCGCGGCCGGACAGCGCCACGCCCAGGTCCAGGATGCGCCAGCGGCCGTCCTCGCCCAGGTGCAGGTTGCCCGGCTTGATGTCGCGGTGCACCACACCGTGACGGTGCAGCCGGCCCAGCGCCTTCGCGACGGCGATGGCCGCGGCAACCACCTCGGCGGCACTGCTGCGGTGGCCGGATTTCTGCAACTGCTCGAGCGTCCGGCCGCCGTGCCAGTCGAACACGATGTAGAGCGCGCTCGCATCCTCGGCACGTTCGTGCACGCGCACGAAGCCGCTGTCGGCGCGCGCGCTGACGCGCAGGCCCAGCCAGGCCTCGTGCGCCAGCATGGCGCGCTCCTGCGGGTCGCCAGCGCGCGAGGGATGCAAGGTCTTGAGGGCGACCAGTTCCCGCGTGACCGGGTGGCGCGCCTGGTAGAGCAGGTGCACGCCGGTGTCGGCCACCCGTGCCGTGATGACGTAGCCGTCGAGCGTGTCGCCCACCTTCAATGCAGCCGGCGGCGCCAGGCGGCGGACATCGCCGAGTTCGTCGTCGAGCTGGCGCGCATCGAGCCCGATGACGCGGATCACCAGCGCGGTGGCGTTGTCGCGCGTGCCGGCCGCCAGGGCCGCCCGCACCAGCGCCTCGCTCCCCTCCAGCGCCGTGCCCTGCAGCGCGAACCGGGCCAGCTGCTGCGCCTTGAGCACGCCGTGCACGCCGTCGGAACTCAGCACGAAGCAATCGCCGACGCGCACGTCGCCCTGCGCGTAGTCGACCCGCACCTGGTCATCCAGGCCGATCGCACGCGTGAGCCGGCTGCGCAGGTCCGGGTGCTCGAAGGCGTGGTCCTGGGTCAGCGCCACGGCCGGCTCGCCGCCCTCGCGCACCCGCCAGGCGCGCGTGTCGCCGACATGCGCCAGCGTGTAGGTCTGGCCGTGCAGCACCAGCGCGGTGAGCGTGGTGAGCGCAGTGCCGCCGCCCTGCCGGCGCCGGTTGTGGTCGGCCAGCCAGGCGTTCTGGGCGCCGATCAGCCGGTCCAGCGCGGCCGTCGGCTCCCAGGTGTCGGGCGTCGCGAAATAGTCGGCCAGCAGTCCCATCACCGTGGTCTGCGCGGCCTCCAGTCCCCGGCCGCCGGTGGACACGCCGTCGGCGATGGCGGCGATCAGCCCGCGCGTCTCCTCGCCGGGCGGCGCATGCACGGTGCCGGCGAAATCCTCGTTGACTTCGCGCGGCCCGCGCTGGCTGCTGTAGCCGATGTCCACTTCAAAGCTCATGGCGCGATTCTCCACGCGCGCCCTGGGCAACTCGCTTGATTGAATCCAGGAAAGGTCCAGCCCCATGAAGAAGATGAAACTCGTGATGGTCGGCAACGGCATGGCCGGCGTGCGCACGCTCGAAGAGCTGCTGAAGATCGAGCCCGATCTCTACGACATCACGGTGTTCGGCGCCGAGCCGCACCCCAACTACAACCGCATCCTGCTGTCGCCGGTGCTGGCCGGCGAGCAGACTGTCGACGAGATCGTGCTCAACAGCTGGGAGTGGTACACCGAGAACCACATCACGCTGCACGCCGGCAAGAAGGTGGTCGAGATCGACCGCGTGAAGCGCATCGTGCGCGCCGAGGACGGCACCGAGGCCGCGTACGACCGGCTGCTGCTGTGCACCGGCTCCAATCCCTTCATGCTGCCGGTGGCCGGCCGCGACCTGAAGGGCGTGATCGCCTACCGCGACATCGCCGACACCGACTACATGATCGAGACCGCCCGCACGCACAAGAACGCGGTGGTGATCGGCGGCGGGCTGCTGGGGCTGGAAGCGGCCAACGGCCTGATGCTGCGCGGCATGACCGTGACCGTGGTGCACGTGATGCCCTGGCTGATGGAGCGCCAGCTCGACGACGTCGCGGGCAAGCTGCTGCAGAAGTCGCTGGAGGACCGCGGCCTGAAGTTCCTGATGGGCGCGCAGACGCAGGAACTGGTCGGCGGCCCCGAAGGCCGCGTCACCGCGATCCGCTTCAAGGACGGCACCGAGGTCGCAGCCGACCTGGTCGTGATGGCGGTCGGCATCCGGCCCAACACCGAACTGGCCGAGCGCGCCCGGCTGCACGTCAACCGCGGCATCGTGGTCAGCGACACGATGCAGACCGTGACCGACGCCCGGATCTACTCGGTCGGCGAATGCGCGGCGCATCGCGGCATCGCCTATGGCCTGGTGGCGCCGCTGTTCGAGCAGGCCAAGGTGGCGGCCAACCACCTGGCGCAGTTCGGCATCGGCCGCTACCTGGGCTCGCTGACCTCGACCAAGCTCAAAGTCACGGGCATCGACCTGTTTTCGGCCGGCGAGTTCATGGGCGGCGAAGGCACCGAGGAGATCGTGATGAGCGACCCCTTCGGCGGCGTCTACAAGAAGCTGGTCATCAAGGACGACAAGCTGGTCGGCGCCTGCCTCTACGGCGACACGGTCGACGGCAGCTGGTACTTCAAGCTCCTGCGCGACGGCCGCAGCGTGCACGACATCCGCGACAAGCTGATGTTCGGCGAATCGAACATCGGCGACACCGGCCACGAGGGCCACAGCAAGGCGGCGTCGATGCCCGACGAGGCCGAGGTCTGCGGCTGCAACGGTGTCACCAAGGGCACCATCTGCAAGGCCATCAAGGACCGCGGCCTGTTCACGCTCGAGGAGGTCAAGAAGCACACCAAGGCCAGCGCCTCCTGCGGCTCGTGCACCGGCTTGGTCGAGCAGATCCTGATGTTCACGGCCGGCGGCGACTACTCGGCGACGCCGAAGAAGAAGGCGGTCTGCGGCTGCACCGACGTCAGCCACCAGGACGTGCGCGAGGCGATCCGCAAGGAACACTACCTGACCCACGACGAGGTCTACCGCAATCTCGGCTGGCGCACGCCCAACGGCTGCGCCACCTGCCGGCCGGCCATCAACTACTACCTGATCTCGACCTGGCCCAAGGAGGCCAAGGACGATCCGCAGAGCCGCTTCGTCAACGAGCGCAGCCACGCCAACATCCAGAAGGACGGCACCTACTCGGTGATCCCGCGCATGTGGGGTGGCCACACCACCCCCGACGAGCTGCGCCGCATCGCGGATGCCGCCGACAAGTACAAGATCCCGACCGTCAAGGTCACGGGCGGCCAGCGCATCGACCTGCTGGGCGTGAAGAAGGAAGACCTCGAGAACGTCTGGAAGGACATCGGGATGCCCTCCGGCTTCGCCTATGCGAAGTCGCTGCGGACCGTGAAGACCTGCGTCGGCAGCGAGTGGTGCCGCTTCGGCACCCAGGATTCGACCCAGCTGGGCAAGGACCTGGAACGCGCGCTGTGGGCGATGTACTCGCCGCACAAGGTCAAGCTGGCGGTCTCGGGCTGCCCGCGCAACTGCGCCGAATCGGGCATCAAGGACGTCGGCGTGATCGGCGTCGACTCGGGCTGGGAGATCTATGTCGGCGGCAACGGCGGCATCAAGACCGAGGTGGCGCAGTTCCTGATCAAGGTGAAGACCTCCGAGGAGGTGATGGAGTACGCCGGCGCCTTCCTGCAGCTGTACCGCGAGGAAGGCTGGTACCTGGAGCGCACGGTGCACTACATCGGGCGCGTCGGGCTCGACTACGTGAAGAAGAAGATCCTCGAGGACGCCGAGGGCCGCAAGACCCTGTGGGAGCGGCTGCAGTTCGCGCTCGACGGCGAGCCCGATCCGTGGTTCGAGTCGAGCCAGGCCTCGGTCGACGTCCGGCAGTTCACCCCGGTGGCGGTGGTCGACAAGCTGGCACAAACCGTTTGAAGAAAAGGGAGAGCACGACCATGAACGAATGGAAACCCATCTGCCGCGTCGACGACATCCCCGTGCTGGGTGCGCGGCGCGTGGCCCGTCCCGCGGGTGTCGACGTCGCGGTGTTCCGCAATGCCGAGAACCAGGTCTTCGCGCTGCTCGACCGCTGCCCGCACAAGGGCGGTCCGCTGAGCCAGGGCATCGTGTTCGGCACCAGCGTGGCCTGTCCGCTGCACAACTGGGCGATCGGGCTCGACGACGGCTGCGCGAAGTCGCCCGACGAGGGCTGCACGCCGCGCTTCGCGGTCAAGGTGACGGAGGGCGTGGTGCATCTGGACAGCGAGGAACTGGCGAGCCACGCCACCGACCTCGAGCGGCCGGTCGCCGGCCCGAAACGACCCGTCGCAGCTTGACCTCAGGAACACCATGAACCAAACACGCTCCACCTGCCCCTATTGCGGCGTGGGCTGCGGCGTGATCATCGAATCCGATGGCGCGCAGATCACCGGCGTGCGCGGCGACCCGGATCACCCGGCCAACTTCGGCCGGCTCTGCACCAAGGGCTCGACGCTGCACCTGACCGCGAGCGCCGCCGTCACGCGGCAGACGCGGCTGCTGCAGCCGATGCGCCGGGCCGAGCGCACGGCCGCACCCGTTGCCATCGGCTGGGAACCGGCGCTCGACCTGGCCGCCGACAAGTTCGCCCAGGTGATTCGCGACCACGGCCCGGACGCGGTCGGCTTCTATGTTTCCGGCCAGTTGCTGACCGAGGACTACTACGTCTTCAACAAGCTCGCCAAGGGGCTGATCGGGACCAACAACATCGACACCAACTCGCGCCTGTGCATGAGCAGCGCGGTGGCCGGCTACAAGAAGACGCTGGGCGCCGATGCGCCGCCGGCCTGCTACGACGACCTCGGGTTCGCCGACTGCCTGTTCATCGTCGGCAGCAACACGGCCTGGGCACACCCGATCCTGTTCCGGCGCATCGAGGATGCGAAGGCCGCCAACCCGGCGCTCAAGATCGTCGTGGCCGACCCGCGCCGCACCGACACGGTCGAGATCGCCGACCTGTTCCTGCCAATCCAGCCGGGCACCGACGTGATGCTGTTCAACGGCATGCTGCACCTGATGCTGTGGGAAGGCTGGACCGACGCCCGCTACATCGCCGCGCACACCAGCGGCTTCGACGCGCTCAAGGCCACCGTGCGCGATTGCACGCCCGACCGCGTGGCGCAGATCTGCGGCATCGACAAGGACGACCTGCTGCAGGCCGCGCGCCTGTTCGCCACCTCGGCGGCGACACTGAGCCTCTATTGCCAGGGGCTCAATCAGTCCTCCTCGGGCACGGCGAAGAACGCCGCTCTGATCAACCTGCACCTGGCGAGCGCGCAGATCGGCAAGCCCGGCGCCGGACCGTTCTCGCTCACCGGACAGCCCAATGCGATGGGCGGCCGCGAAGTGGGTGGCCTGGCCAACCTGCTGTCGGCGCACCGCGACCTGGCGAACCCGCAGCACCGCGAAGAAGTCGCGGCCCTGTGGGGCGTGCCGGCCGTTCCTGCCACACCCGGCAAGACCGCGGTCGAGATGTTCCAGGCCGCGGCCGACGGCGAGATCCGCGCGCTGTGGATCGCCTGCACGAATCCCGCCCAGTCGATGCCCGACCAGGCGACCGTGCGCCGCGCGCTCGAGCGCTGCGAGTTCGTGGTGGTGCAGGAGGCCTTCTCCACCACCTCGACCTGCGATTTCGCCGACCTGCTGCTGCCGGCCACCACMTGGGGCGAGAAGGAAGGCACSGTCACCAACAGCGARCGSCGCATCTCGCGCGTGCGCCCGGCGGTGCCGGCACCCGGCCAGTCGCGCGGCGACTGGGCGATCGGCGTGGACTTCGCGCGCAAGCTCGAGGCGCGCCTGGCGCGCCCGGACATCTCCAGCACCCTCTTCCCCTACGCCACCGCCGAATCGGTCTGGAACGAGCACCGCGAGACCACCCGTGGCCGCGACCTCGACATCACCGGCATGAGCTACGCGATGCTCGAGGCCGCGCCCCAGCAATGGCCGCTGCGCGAGGGCGAGACGACGGGCCGCGCGCGGCTCTACGAGGATGGCGTCTTCCCCACCCCCGACGGCCGCGCCCGCTTCGTCGACACGCCCTACAAGCCCGTGGCCGAAGCGCGCGAGGCGCGCTATCCGTTCTCGCTCAACACCGGCCGGCTGCGCGACCAATGGCACGGCATGAGCCGCACCGGCACGCTGGGCCGGCTGTTCGGTCACGCGGCCGAGCCGAGCGTGCAGATGCACCCGCAGGACATGGCGCGCCGCCAGCTGTCAGAGGGCGACCTGGTCCATGTGACCTCGCGCCGCGGATCGATCGTGCTGCCCCTCGCCGCCAGTGCCGAGGTCGGCCTGTCCCAGGCCTTCATCGCGATGCACTGGGGCGGCGAGTACCTGAGCGGCAGCTCGAGCACGGGCCAGCGGCTGGCGGGCGTCAACGCGCTCACGACGCCGAGCTTCTGCCCCGACTCGAAGCAGCCCGAGCTCAAGCATGCGGCCGTCAAGATCCTGAAGGCCGAACTGCCCTGGTCGCTGCTCGCCGCCGCCTGGCTGCCGCAGGATGCGGCGCTGGACACCGCCGGCGTGCTGCGCGGGCTGATGCAGTCCTTTCCGTTCGCGAGCTGCGTGCCCTTCGGCGCCGGCAGCGCGCTGGAAGGCGGCGCTCCCGAACGCACCGGCATCCTGTTCCGCGCCGCGGCCTACGAGGCCCCGCCCGATGCCGTTCTGGCGCAGATCGAAGGCCTGCTGGCACTGGGCGGCAGCGACACCCTGCGCTACGCCGATGTCAAGCGCGGTCAACGGCGCGCGGTGCGCCTCGTGCGCGATGGCGACGACGCCCGTCTCGAGGGGTTCCTGCTCGGCGGCGACACCCGCGCCGAAGCCTGGATCAAGGCGCTGCTGCAGGACCGCCTGCCGGCCCAGGCCTACGGCCGCCAGCTGCTGCGCCCCGGGGCGGCGGCACCGGCCGGCGTGGCCGCGCGCGGCAAGGTCATCTGCAGTTGCTTCGGCGTCACGCAGACGGCGATCGAGGCCCAGCTGGCCGCCGGGTCCGGGACCGACGATGAGCGGCTGGCGGGGCTCCAGGGGGCCTTGAAATGCGGCACCAACTGCGGCTCCTGCCTGCCCGAGCTCAAGCGCATGGTGCGCGCCACTTCCGCCGCGAGGCATAAGCCCACTGCCCAACCGGCATAAGGCATGCGGGACAATCCGGGCACCCATGGGAATCAGTCACTACATCAAGGAAATCGGCCGCGGCGCACGCGGCGCCAAGTCGCTCGACCGCGCGCAGGCCACGGATCTGTTCGGCCAGGTGCTGGACGGCAGCATCACCGACCTGGAGATGGGCGCCTTCTGCCTGGCGATGCGCATCAAGGGCGAGACGCCCGAGGAGATGGCCGGCTTCCTCGACGCCACCCATGCCCGGCTGGCGCGCTTTCCGGCCACCGGGCGACCGCTGGTGGTGCTGCCGAGCTACAACGGCGCCCGCCGGCTGCCGGTGCTGACGCCGCTGCTGGCACTCCTGCTGGCGCGTGAAGGGCTGCCGGTGCTGGTGCATGGCGCGGCCACCGAATCGACCCGGGTGCTGGCGTCCAACGTGCTCGCCGCGCTCGACGTGCCGGCGCTGGCGGCGATCCGCCCGATCGCCGATGGCGAGACGGTGTTCGCACCCACCGAACTGTTGAGCCCCGGCCTCAAGCGCCTGCTCGACGTCCGTCGCGTGGTCGGCCTGCGCAACCCCGGCCACAGCGTGGTCAAGCTGATGCAGCCCGGCCTCGGCGACTGCGTGGTGGTCGGCAGCTACACCCATCCCGAGTACGCGCGCTCGATGGCCGCCACTTTCGAGCTGACCGGCATGACCGCCCTGCTCTCGCGCGGCCTCGAGGGCGAGAGCGTGGCCGACCCGCGCCGCACCGCGCAGGTCGACGGCTTCGTGCGCGGGCAACGCATCGCGCTGCAGGCGCAGCAGCCCGGCACCCAGGCCGAGGTGCCCGGCCTGCCCAGGGAAATCGACGTCGAGACCACCGCCGGCTACACGCGGCGCGTGCTGGCCGGCGAGCTGCCGCTGCCTCATGCCATCGCGCAGCAGATCGCGCAGATCCTTCAACTGGCGCAGCTGGCGCAAGAAACCGAAACCGCGGAGACCCCATGATCCCTCTTTCACTCCAGGGCAGTTGCACGCTGGTCGGGGCCGGCCCCGGCGACCCCGAACTGCTGACCCTCAAGGCGGTCAAGGCGATCCAGGCCGCGACCGTGCTGCTGGTCGACGACCTGGTCAACGACGAGATCCTGGCCTATGCCCGTCCGGGGGCGCGCATCGTCCACGTCGGCAAGCGCGGCGGCTGCCGCAGCACGCCGCAGGCCTTCATCGAGCGACTCATGATCACCGCGGTCCAGGAGGGCGAGACCGTCGTGCGGTTGAAGGGCGGCGACCCCTTCATCTTCGGCCGCGGCGGCGAGGAGGTCGAGCACCTGCGCGAGGCCGGCATCGAGGTGCGGGTGGTCAACGGCATCACGGCCGGACTGGCCGCCGTCACGGCACTCGGCGTGCCGCTCACGCACCGCGACCATGCGCAGGGCGTGGTGTTCGTCACCGGCCATGCGAAGACCGGGCATGCGGCCGGCGATCATCCGACCGACTGGCGGCAACTGGCTGCCACCGCGCGCGACGCCCGCCTCACGCTGGTGATCTACATGGGCGTCTCGGGCGTGGCCCATATCCAGGACGAGTTGCTGCACGGGCTGCCGGGCCCGACGCCGGTGGCCGTGATCCAGCACGCCAGCCTGCCGCAGCAGCGCCACCTCGTGACCACCCTCGCCGAACTGCGCGCGGACGTCGCGCGTGCGGAAATGGCGAGCCCCTCGGTGATCGTGGTCGGCGACGTGTTGCGCGGCCTGGCCGCGGCGGGCGTGCCGTCGACACGCTTCGGCACCTGAGCGCGACGCATTGAACTCCTTCGACGTCGTCGTCATCGGCGCGGGCGCCGCCGGCCTCTTCTGCGCCAGCCTCGCGGGCCAGCGCGGCCTGAAGGTGCTGCTCATCGACCACACCGAGCGCATCGCCGAGAAGATCCGCATCTCGGGCGGCGGCCGCGCCAACTTCACCAACCGCGATCTCGACGTGCGCGCGCCGCAGCGCCACTTCATCGGCGACAACCCCAACTTCTGCCGCTCGGCGCTGTCGCGCTACACGCCGCAGCAGTTCATCGCGCTGGTGCAGCGCCACGGCATCGCGTTCCACGAGAAGCACAAGGGCCAGCTGTTCTGCGACGGCCCCTCGCAGCAGATCATCGACATGCTGCTGGCCGAATGCGCGGCCGGCGGGGTGGCGCACTGGCAGCCCTGCAGCGTCGGCGAGATCGCCTTTTCCGACGAGGGCGGCTATCGGATCGAGACCAGCCGCGGCCCGGTCCGGACACCGCGCGTGGTGGTCGCCACCGGCGGCCTCTCGATCCCACAGATCGGCGCCAGCGACTTCGGCTACCGGGTCGCCGCGCAGTTCGGCCTGCGCGTGGTCGCGCCGCGCCCGGCGCTGGTGCCGCTGACCTTCGGCGGCGAGGCCTGGGAGCCGTATGCGGGCCTCGCCGGCCTTGCGTTGCCGGTGCAGATCGAGACCGGCAGCAAGAAGGAACGGATGACGTTCCACGAAGACCTCCTCTTCACGCATCGCGGGCTGTCGGGGCCGGCGGTGCTGCAGATCTCGAGCTACTGGAAGCCCGGGGCGCCGCTGACCATCGATTTCGCGCCCGGCACCGATGTCGCGGCCGCGCTGGGCGATGCCAAGCAGCGCTCCCGCAAGCGGATCGGCAACGAACTGGCGGCGCTGGTGCCCTCCCGGCTGGCGGACGCCTGGGTCGGCCAGGACGCGGGACTGCAGCGCCCCATCAACGAAGCCGCCGACCGGGCGCTGGCCGCGCTGGCGGAGCGCATCGCGCGCTGGCAGATAACGCCCAGCGGCACCGAGGGCTACAAGAAGGCCGAAGTCACGGCCGGCGGCGTCGACACCCGCGACCTGTCGTCCCAGACCATGGAATCGAAGCAGCCCGGTCTCTATTTCATCGGCGAGGTGGTGGACGTCACGGGCTGGCTCGGCGGTTACAACTTCCAGTGGGCCTGGGCCAGCGCGCACGCCTGCGCTCAGGCACTGTCGCCAGGGCCCCAAGCTGACGCTATAATCTCGGGCTAACTTCGGCCACCCCTCAACGGCCCACCCCTTTTTTCAGTTGAGGAACCCCGGCCCGGGGCTTCGATCTCTCCAGGCCAAATCCAACCAACCGATCCATAAATGACCACCATCCGCGTAAAAGAAAACGAGCCGTTCGACGTCGCACTGCGCCGCTTCAAGCGCACCATCGAAAAGCTCGGCCTGCTGACCGACCTGCGTGCCCGCGAGTTCTACGAAAAGCCGACCGCCGAGCGCAAGCGCAAGAAGGCCGCGGCCGTCAAGCGCCACTACAAGCGCGTGCGCAGCATGCAGCTCCCCAAGAAGCTGTACTAAGCACCTGCAGCGTTGGCCCCCGGGCCGACGCCCGGTTCAGCCCGGATCGAGCCGCGCCAGGGAATACCTGCCGCGGCTTTTGTTTTTTCGCTCCATCTACGAAAGCCTGCCATGAGCCTCAAGGACCAGATCACCGAAGACATGAAGACCGCGATGCGCGCCAAGGACTCCGAGCGCCTGGGCACCATCCGCCTGCTGCTCGCGGCCCTCAAGCAGAAGGAAGTCGACGAACGGGTCGAGCTCGACGACGCGATGGTCGTTGCGATCGTCGACAAGCTGGTCAAGCAGCGCAAGGACTCGGTCACCGCCTTCACCCAGGGCGGCCGCACCGACCTGGCCGACAAGGAAGCCGCCGAGATCAAGGTGCTCGAGGTCTACCTGCCGCAGCGCATGAGCGCCGAAGAGGTCGCGGCCGAGGTCAAGGCGATCGTCGCCGAGCTCGGCGCCAAGGGCCCGGGCGACATGGGCAAGGTGATGGGCGCGGTCAAGACCCGGCTGGCCGGCAAGGCCGACATGGGCCAGGTCAGTGCCGCCGTGAAGGCAGCGCTCGCGGGCGCCTGAACGTGAAGGCGAGCCCGGTCCTCAAGGCCTGCGCCTGCCTGGTCGACGGCCGAGGCCGGCTGCTGGTGTTCCACCACCCCGAGGACCGGGGCATGCAGCTGCCCAAGGGCACCATCGAGGCCGGGGAAGCGCCCGAGGCCGCGGTGCGGCGCGAACTGCTGGAGGAATCCGGCATCGACTACCTGGGTGAACTGCTGCCGCTTGGCACCATCGACCGCGACTGCGAGGCCGGCGTCGAAGGCAACAAGCGCCGCCACCCGCAGCTCTGGCACCTGTACCTGATGCGCGCCGAAGGGCCGCTGCCCGAGACTTTCGAACACGTCGCCTCCGGCAGCCCCGAGGAAGACGGCCTGGTGTTCAGCTTCAGCTGGCTAACGCACGACGCGCCGCTGGACAACTTCGCCGCCCCCTACATCCGGGTCATCGAGAAAGTTCGCTCGGCCCTGGCCCCCTGAATCCGGCCGGCGCAGCCAGGCCCGTTGGTGAAACACCGCGGAACCGGCTTCGCCGGGCCGCTGGTGTTGCCCCCGGTAGGGGGTGGGAGGGCTACACGCAGTGAGCCCGACCTGGGGGCGAGTCAGTCACTCACCAACTCGCTTCGCGCTCCGGCGTGGCGCTGATGTGGTGGATCGACAAATCCGCTCCTTCGTACTCCTCTTCCTGCGACAGACGCAGTCCGAGGGTGGCCTGCAGCACGCCGTAGACCGCGCCGCCCGCCACCAGTGCCCAAGCCACGCCGATCGCGACGCCGATGAGCTGGGCCCACAGGTTCACGCCGCCGATGCCGCCCAGCGCCCGGGTGCCGAAGATGCCCGCCGCGATGCCGCCCCAGGTGCCGCACAACCCGTGGAGCGGCCAGACGCCGAGCACGTCGTCGATCTTCCATTTGTTCTGCGTCAGGGTGAAGAGCTTGACGAAGATCGCGCCGGCCACGCCACCCACCACCAGCGCACCGATCGGGTGCATCAGGTCGGAGCCCGCGCAAACGGCCACCAGGCCCGCCAGCGGGCCGTTGTAGACGAAGCCCGGATCGTTCTTGCCGAGCGCCAGCGCCACCAGCGTCCCGCCCACCATGGCCATCAGCGAATTCACCGCCACCAGGCCGGAGATCTTGTCGATCGTCTGCGCGCTCATCACGTTGAAGCCGAACCAGCCCACGCACAAGACCCAGGCGCCGAGGGCCAGGAACGGGATGTTCGACGGTGGATGGGCGCTCAGCGAGCCGTCGCCGCGGTAGCGGTTGCGGCGCGCGCCCAGCAGCAGCACCGCCGGCAGCGCGAGCCAGCCGCCCATCGCGTGGACCACGACCGAGCCCGCGAAGTCATGGAATTCATGGCCCGTCACCCGCACCAGCCAGTCCTGGATGCCAAAGGCCCGGTTCCAGGCGATGCCCTCGTACAGCGGGTAGACGAAGCCCACGATGACCGCCGTGGCGATGAGCTGCGGCCAGAACTTGGCGCGCTCGGCGATGCCGCCCGAAATGATCGCCGGGATCGCGGCGGCGAAGGTGAGCAGGAAGAAGAAGCGCACCAGCTCGAAGCCGCTGCCGAGCGCCAGCTGCTCGGCGCCGACGAAGAAGTGCGTGCCATAGGCGACGCCGAAGCCGACGAGGAAGTAGACGATGGTCGAGACTGAGAAATCGACCAGGATCTTCACCAGCGCGTTGACCTGGTTCTTCTTGCGTACCGTGCCCAGTTCGAGAAAGGCGAAGCCCGCATGCATCGATAACACCATGATGGCGCCCAGAAGAAGAAATAGCGCGTTCGTGCCCCGAGTCAGTGCATCCATGAAGTTTGGCTTGTTGAAGTTTGCGTTGATGTGGTGCGTTCACGCCGGATTGCCCGGCTGACGCGCCAATCGAAAGCAAAATTGGTGCCAAATCCGCTTCACTGCGGTGCCTCGTGTTCCACATCACTGCATCGCGCACCGAAATGTTGCTCGCCCCCAGGTTGCCCGGCACTTCGTGTCCGGGCGCCCACCCCCTGCCGGGGGCAACACCAGCGGCCCGGCAAAGCCGGTTCCGCGGTGTTTCACCAGCGGGCCTGGCTGCGCCGGCAAAATCAATCGGCGCTGTGGTTTTTCTACGGCTGCGCGCAGCGCGCCCGTTCGTGGGC
>NZ_JBFUCI010000056.1:0-21056 GCF_056405335.1 Variovorax sp. P1_H12_2 | reverse complement strand
GGTGAAACACCGCGGAACCGGCTTCGCCGGGCCGCTGGTGTTGCCCCCGGTAGGGGGTGGGAGGGCTACACGCAGTGAGCCCGACCTGGGGGCGAGCGTTGTTCCGCGAACGCGACGTACCAATCGAGGCTGGCCGGGTTGGCCATTGCCTCGCGGTTCACGACCCTCTCGATCGGCTGGCCCAGCAGCAGCTTCTTGATCGGCAGCTCCTGCTTCTTGCCCGACAGCGTGCGCGGGATCTCGGCCACCTGGAAGGTGTCGTCGGGCACGAAGCGCGGCGACAGCGAGGTGCGGATCGCGTGGTGGATCCGGCCGCGCAGGGCGTCGTCGAGCACCGCGCCCTCGCGCAGCACCACGAACAGCGGCATGTAGCTCTCGCGCCCCAGGTATTCGAGGTCGACCACCATCGAGTCGAGCACCTCGGGCAGGCCTTCGACCGCGTTGTAGATCTCGCTGGTGCCCATGCGCAGGCCCTGGCGGTTGATGGTGGCGTCGCTGCGGCCGTAGATGATGCAGCCGCCGTCCTCGCCGATCCGGATCCAGTCGCCGTGGCGCCAGACGCCGGGGTAGGTGTCGAAGTAGCTCGACAGATAGCGCGCGTTGCCTTCGTCGCCCCAGAAGCGCAGCGGCATCGACGGGATGGGCTGCGTGCAGACGAGCTCGCCGACCTCGCCGATCACGGGCTGGCCGGCCTCGTTCCAGGCGTCGACCGCGGCGCCTAGGAAGCGGCACTGCATCTGGCCCGGAACTTCGGGCAACTCGCGGTTGCCACCGACGAAGGCGCCGCAGAAATCCGTGCCGCCGGAAATGTTGTACCACCAGACCGTGGGCGCGCCGGCCGCCAGCAGCTGCGCTGTGCCCCAGCGCTGCACCTCCTCGGCCAAGGGGGAGCCGGTGCTGCCCAGCGCCCGGACGCCCGCGAGATCGCCGCAGTCCTTCGCCTCGAGGCCGGCCTTCATGCAGCTGGCGAAATAGGCCGCGCCGGCGCCGAAGAAGCTGACCCGGTGCCTGGCGACGAAGCGCCACAGCACGCCCCAGTCGGGCTTCTCGCGGCTGCCGGCCGGGTGGCCGTCGTAGATGCAGATGGTCGAACCGAAAGCCAGGCCCGAGAGCTGCGAATTCCACATCACCCAGCCGGTCGAGCTGTACCAGTGGTAGCGCTCGCCGAAGTTGTTGGCGCTGTAGCTCGGGCCCAAGTCGTGATGCAGGCCGCCGGCGTACATGTTGACGATGATGCCGCCCTGCCCGTGCACGATCGGCTTGGGCAGGCCGGTGGTGCCGCTCGAGTAGACGATCCAGACCGGGTGGTCGAAGGGCAGCCATTCGGGCTCGAAGGCCGCGACCTCGGCATCGTCGCGCGCCACGGCGGCGGTCCAGTCGGCATCGGCCGCGACCTGCTGCGCGGCGTAAGGCGTCTTCAGCAGCACCAGCCGGCCCACGCTGGGCAGCGAGGCGCGCAGTTCCTGCACCACGGCGCTGCGATCCAGCGGCTTGCCGCCGTAATGCACGCCGTCGGCGGCGATCAGCAGCTTGGGCTCGATCTGGCGGAATCGGTCGACCACCGCGGCGGTGCCCATGTCCGGCGCGCAGACGCTCCAGATCGCACCGACGCTGGAACAGCCCAGGAAGGCGATCAAGGTCTCCGGTACGTTCGGCAGGTAGGCCGCGACGCGGTCGCCGCGCCCGACGCCGAGCGCGCGCAACGTCAGCGCGAAGGCATGGACCTGGCGCCGAAGCTCGGGCCAGGACATCTCGCGCACCTCGCCCCGCTCGTTCTCGCTGATGACGGCCGGCATGCCCGCCGCATGCGCCGCGTCCACATGGCGCAGCACCTCGCGTGCGTAGTTCACCTGGGCGCCCGGGAACCAGCGCGCGCCGGGCATGCGCGCCTCGGCCAGCACGGCGCTGGCCGGCGTCGGCGACTGCATGCCGCTGAAATCCCAGATGCTCTGCCAGAAGGCCGGCAGGTCGGTGACCGACCAGCGCCACAGCGCGTCATAGGTGTCGAAGCTCAGGCCGCGCGTGTCGCGCAGCCACTCCTGGTACAGGCGGATCCGGGGAACGAAGGGGGCGGGGGTTGTTGGGTTCACCCCCGCAGCCTAACGCGGCGGGCGCCGGCGCATCAATGCGGGAAAGCACCGCGCGCCTTGTCCGGGCCGGCCGATCGTGGTGTACTTTCTGCCGGTTCACAAGGAGCAACCATGACGCATCGAAGCCTTGCACTTCCAATTGCCATCTGCCTGGCGACGGCGGCGCTCGCTGGCTGCGAGCCGAAACCGAAGGAACCCAAGGCGGCGGCGACCACAGCGGCGCCGGCCCTCCTGGCACAGTTCGGGACTGCAACGCTGCAGGCCCGTTGAGGCTCGCTTGGCACCCGGGATGGCTCTTATTCGTTTCTTCTGTTTCGTCGCCCATCTCGGGGCGCCCCTGCGCCGGGCCGTCTTGCTGCTGGCCTGGCTCCTGACCGCGGCGGCGGGCGCCGGCGCGGCCCAGGAAGCCGCGCCCACGAGCGCTTCGCTGAAGGTGTGGAATCGCCAGGTCTTCGTCTTCCGCGTGCCGATGTTCGGCCTCTCGCCGCAGCAGCGCGCCCATCGCGCCACCGAGCGCATCCGCGAGCTCCGGTTGGAAAGCCTGGGCGCGCCCGTCGAGGTCGCGAGCTTCACCCATGAAGGCGTGCCGGGCTATGCGGTGATGCTCGAAGGCGGGACCTTGTTCGCGATCTTTGCCAGCGATCTGGAGCCGGGCGATCCGGGGGTGGCGCAGGTCGCTGCGCAGGCCGCCGCGCGACTGCACGAGGCCCTGCTCGCACGGCAGGCGCAGAGCAGCACGCGCCAGTTCGCGATCTCGCTCGGCTGGGTCGCCCTCGCCACGGCGGCCCTCGCGGCGGTGGTGTTCGCGCTGCGGCGGCTGGCCGCCGGCATCGAGGCCCGGATGCAGGCCCTGCACGCACGCGCGGCCGCGCGGCCCCTGTTCCACGCTCGCCGGGTCATCGTGTCGGCCCTGGGCTACGCGATCCAGTGGCTCAAGTTCGCATTGATGCTGATGGCGGTGTACGTCTGGCTCGCCTACGCGCTGACCCGCTTCCCCTACACCCATCCATGGGGCGAGACGCTCGACAGCTCGCTGTTCGCGGTGGCCTCGGGGATCGCGGTCGCGGTGCTGCACGCGCTCCCCGACCTGGCGCTGGTCGCTGCGATCTTCCTGATGGYGCACCTGGTGGTGCGCGGCCTGCATGCGCTGTTCAATGCCGCGCACGCCAGCGGCGTGAAGGTCGCGGCGCTGCAGGCCGACACCATCGGCGCCACGCGGCGGCTGACGGTGGTGCTGGTGTGGCTGTTCGCGGCGGTGGTCGCCTATCCCTTCATCCCGGGGTCCGACTCCGATGCGTTCAAGGGCCTGAGCGTGTTCTTCGGCGTGCTGGTGACGCTCGGCTCGTCCGGCGTGGTGTCGCAGATCATGTCCGGCTTCGTGCTGATCTATTCGCGGGCGCTGCAGCCCGGCGACTACGTGCAGATCGGCGAGGCCGAGGGCTACGTGATCGAGCTCGGCACGCTCTCGACCAAGCTGCGCAACCGCCTCGACCAGGAGGTCACGCTGCCCAACTCGCTGGTGGTCGCGACCCGGATCCTGAATTCGAGCGACACCAGCAGGACCAGCGGCCGCGGCATCGCGCTGTCCACCTCGGTCACGATCGGCTACGACAGCCCCTGGCGCCAGGTGCATGCCATGCTCGTGATGGCCGCCGGCCGGACCCCTGACCTGCTGGCCGATCCGCCGCCCGCGGTGCGGCAGGTGCGGCTGCAGGATTTCTACGTCGAGTACGAGCTCAACGTCTTCATGCGCGCGGGGGCGCCCAAGTACGACGTGCTCAACACGCTGCACGGCCACGTCCAGGACGTCTTCAACGAGTACGGCGTGCAGATCATGTCGCCGAACTTCGTGCTCCAGCCCGCCACCCCGGTGCTGGTGGCCAAGGAGGACTGGCGGCCGCCGCCTGCGCAGTGAGCAGTGCGGAGCGTGGGGGCATCAGTAGCGCAGCCAGGTCCCCTTCAGCTTGGCCTGCCCCACGCCCGGCTTGCTGAAGTCGCACACGCCCTGCGCAAAGATCGCCTTCAGCCGCGCCTCCTCGGGCCCGGTGAACACCGCCGGCGCATAGTCCGCGACGTCCACGGGCTTGAGCTGGCACTTGAGCACGTCGTCGCTCACCGGGCCGCCCGCCACCATGCGCGGCGCCGGGGTCTTCGGATAGAGCGTGTTGCACTTGCCGCTGCCGCTCATGGTGGCCGCCTCCATGTAGCGGGCGCTGTCGTTCACGTCCCAGCACGAGTCGACCGCGTCGCCCGGCTTGTGCCGCACCACCTTGTCGGCCGTGAGCGTGGCCGGGTCGGCGGTGATGCCGTCCAGCCAGGACGTCATGAGCGTGAGGCGGGTGAGGATCAGGTCCTTCAACAGCAGCGACAGCGGAAGGACCTGCTCCGGCTTGCCGACCAGCTTGGCCAGGTCCGGGTGCGGGAACAGCCAGATCACCTGGTTGTCGGCGCGGCCGTTGGCCTTCTGGAGTTGCTCTCGGATCTTGATGTCGTTGTAGATCGTGTGGATGTCGCCGCCGGGCTCGGCGTAGGGATGCACGCTCAGGATCGGCACCGTCGCCAGGCCGCCGCCGCCCGAGCCGATCCGGCCCAGTTCATAGCTTCGCGCCAGCGCCTGCGCGTCGGCCACCGTGCGCTGCGGCTTCACGATGTTGCCGTCGACGTCGTAGCCGCCGATGGTCTCGTTCAGGTCCAGGAACTCGGTCGTGGTGACGAGGCCCTTGCGAAGCGCGTCGAGGCCGTACTGCACGCCGACGTTGTCCAGCGGACGGCGCGCGAAGCCGGTCGCGGGGTCGCGCCCGAGGCTGTTGGCGTTGATGTCGTACACCGTGCAGCGCGCGCCCGCCGGGTTGGTCAGCGGGCTGTAGACCTTGGTGCCGTCGTTCAGGCCGCAGGCCGGCGTGACCGATCCGCTGGTGGCCAGCACGGCGTCGCCGTTGCCCTTGTCCCAGCTGGCGCAGGTGATGCCGAAGGGCGTGTTCAGGTGGCCTTCGAAGGCCCTGCGCACCGTGGAACTGGCCGGTGGGTTGGCGATGAAGTAGCGGTTCAGCAGCCGGCAGTCCGAGACCGCCATCGCGGTGCCGAAGACATCCGGAAAGGCCGAGTCCGGCATGATCCCGTCGAGGATGCCCGGATAGTTCTGCGCGATCAGCATCTGCTGGATCGCACCGCCCGAGCCCCCCATGCCGACCACCCAGCGCGGCACGCCGTAGGCCTTCGCGATGTGCTCGCGCAGCATGGTGGCGGTCTCGGCGGCGACCACGTCGTTGACGTTCACCTTGTTGACGTTCAGCGTCGAGACCACGTAGGCGAAGCCGCGCTCCAGCGCCTTCACGCTCTGCTGGTCGACGGGATCGGCCTTGAAGGCCTCGTTCACCGAACTGGCGCCCTGGTTGTACTGGGCGGCGGTCGACTCGCCGAAGCGGAACACGACGCGCTGGTTCCAGCCGGCGCTGTTCCATTGGCCGGCGACGGCGGGGTCGTCGAGCACCGCGATGCGGTAGATCGAGCGGTTGATGGTGCCGGACTCGACCCGCACGATGAAGGGCACCGTCTTGCCGTCGATCGTCGTCGCCGTCGCCAGATCGGCCGGCCGCGCGCCCAAGGGGTCGCCCAGCGGCTTGCGCACGCCGGCCGCCGTGAAATAGAACCAGTCGTAGCGCGTGGCGACCGAGCAGCTCGCGTCCAGCGGCGCGCCCAGGCCGGACTCGGAGGTGCGGCACTCGAAGGGCGAAAGCTGCGGGCCCGAGAACATCGGGCCGGTGATCGGATGGTTGGTGAGCGTGAGCTCGCCTTGGGCCTTGCCCGGGCCGGCCTGCGCGACCAGCTGGTTGCTCCCGAGCGCCAGGCCCGACACCAGTCCGCGCAGCGTGCGGCCATCGGCCGAGGCCTTCAGCATCGCGCTCACGTCGGTGCCATCGCGCAGCACACGCACCTCGGCGGCATCCAGCCCCTTCGGCACGTCGACCTCGACCAACGCATCGCCGCCGCTGACCAGGTCGGGGCGGCTCGACAGGACCGCGATCTTGAGCGCCCCCGGCGTGGTCTTCACCGGGTCGGAAACGCCACCGGCGGCCGCCGGCGGCGGGGCGACGGTGCTGGCCGGAGGCAGGCCGACGGCGGAGCTCCCGCTGCTGCCCCCGCCGCAGGAGGCCAGCGCGCCCAGCAGCAGGCTGCCGGCGAGCACTGCCAGGAGAGGGGGCCGCAGCCGGGCGTCGCGTTTCACGGGGTTCATCGAGGTCTCCTTGTCGTTCTCGTTCGGGCTCACAGGCCCGCGGGCCGGCCCAGGTCGGGCTTGGCGTAGTCGCAGACGCCGGCGGCGAAGATCCGGTTCAGCCAGGCCTTCTCGGCCGTGCTGAACGGATCGGCCGCGCCGCCCGCGCTCGGCGCGTAGGTGCCGTYGGCCAGCGCCGTGGCGACCGGCTTGGGCGTGCACTTGAACAGGTCGCCACGGTACGAGTCGCCAGCCACCATGCGCGGGCTGGTGTTGACCTTGAAGGCCTGGGTGCAGGCACCCGCGCTGTTCTTGTCCAGGATGCCGCCCCACACCCCGGGGCCGGCCGCGATGGACTGGCCCGCCGCGTCGAAGCACTGGTCGGCGAAGCGTGCCGGCCTGGCGCCGCTCGTGAGGTAGGCGTCGAGCACCGCGAGCGCATCCGTCGCCCGCGTGGCCACGTCGGCCTTGCTGGTCTCGTGCGTGAACCAGATCACCTGGTTGGCGGCATTGCCGCCGCCGGCCACCAGTCGGGCGCGGGCCGAGAAGGACTGGCGGGAGTTGTGCATGTCGAGCACGTCTTCCTTCCACGGCCGCAGGTCGATCAGCGGGATGTCCAGCGTCTTGCCGGTGAACACCTGGCCCGAGGTGTAGGCCAGGTTCATCGCCTTGAGGCTGCCGCTGCGGCGCGGCGCTGGCGTGCCCGCGTCGGTGCGGCAGTCCGCGCTGCGCCGCATGTTGCGGCTGTCGAAGGGGTCGGTGCCAGACAGCCAGTCGACGAATTCGTTCTGTTCCTTCCAGCTGCCGGCACAGGCGTTGATGCGCAGGAACTCCTCGGTCGTGATCGCGCCGTCCTTCAGCGCCTGCAGCCCGTACTGCACGCCGACGTTGTCGATCGGGATCGGCGCGAAGCCCTGGGCGTCGGTGCCGTAGATGTTGGCCAGGTCGTTCCAGTGGGTCCACTTGACGTTGGCGAAGGCGTTGGGCCAGCCCAGGGTGGTCGCGGCAGCGAAATAGTCAGGAACGATGAAGGTCGGATTGAAGACCAGCGGCCCGGCGCCCAGCCAGCTCTTGACGCACTCGGAAGATTTCAGCGTGTCGCTGGTCGCAAGCCCCTCGATCAGCGTGCGACTGCTCCAGGTGGCCCACATCGATCCCGGGGCCAGCGCCGTCTCGTCCTTGAAGTACTGCTCGAGCAGCGAGCAGTCGGACACGTAGGTCACCTGCGTCACCATGTCGGGATAGGACTGGATCGGCACGCCCCCATCGAACAGGCCCTTGGGCCGGTTCTGGCCATAGACGTACTGCTGCACCGCGCCGCCCGAGATCCCCATCGCGACCGTGTACTTGGGCGCCCCATAGGTCTGGACGAAGTGCTCCTTGACCATCACGGCCGTTTCCTCGCCGAGCTGGAGGTTGTAGTGCACGCCGGTCTCGTTGCCCGAGGAAGAAACGACCGCATAGCCCTGCTCGAGCAGGCGCGGCATGACCGGCTTCTCCTCGCTCCAGAGGCCGCCGAACCACATCGCCTTGCCCTGCTGGTGGCCGATGCCGACGCCGCCGCGCATCCAGTAGACAAGCTTCTTGTTCCAGGCCGTGTTGTCCAGGTCCTTCGGCTGCGCGGTGGTCTCCGCGAACGGCGCCAGCATCGCCACGCTGTAGGCGAAGCGGTTGATGGTGCCTGCCTCCACGCGCACGACGAACGGCACGTCGACGCCGTTGACCTGCACGCGCCGCATGTCGGCCGGCGGCGTGGTGAACTGGGTCGCCGGATCGAAGGCCGCGAAGTCGCTGCCGTTGTAGTAGACGTAGCGCAACTGGGTCTTCACGCCGCAGTACCGGCTGTGGCCAAGCAAGGGGCTGCTGGCGTCGCCTGGCTTCTGGTAGATCGGCTGGCCGATGCCTTCGTGGTTGTCGACCTCGGGCGCGCCGAGGCTCGACAGCTGGGTCAGGCACAGGAAGGGCTGCTGCTGCGGCCCGCTGAAGGCCGTTTCGCCGGACGGCCCCATTTCGCCGAGCCAGAACTTGAGGCCCGCCAGCGAGACTTCGGGCCGCGGCGTACCGGATTCCGGGACAACCGGCGTGCCCGGACCCGGCCTGACCGGGGCGGCGGTCGGCACCCCGCCGGCGCCGGAGGCCGCCGGTGTCTGCGTTGCGGGCGGGCTGAACAGGCCCGCGCCGCCACTGCTGCCCCCACCGCACGCGACCAGCGCCACCGCGGTCAAGGCGACCCCCATCCAGGCAGCCGCGAGCCGCGCCTGCTTCCAGCACTCGTTCATTCGCTTGTCTCCGTCGTTCTCGTTGTGGGCGCGCGCCAGAGGCGGCACGCCGTCCGATGCTAGTGAGAGCGCGCTCCAACGACCAGTCAGATCAACGGGAAGTTCGTGTCAGATAAACGGGCCCCGGCCCCAGGGGAACTACCGACGCGTCTACGGCTTAACGCGGATGCGAGCCGCAGTCCGAGGYGGCACAATGGATTAACTAGATAGAAAACAATCGGAGACAAGGCTGCGTGCGCCGGGAGACCGGTGGGCGCAAAACACCATGACGCACGAACCCCTTGATACAAGCGGGATCGAACCCGTTCCGTTTCGCGGGATCGTGGAGCAGTCCGTGGCCGGGATCTACATCCTGCAGGACGAGCACTTCCAGTATTCCAACGCGACCTTCGGCGCAATGGCCGGCTACTCGGTCGACGAGATGACCGGACGCCCGCTGCGCGAGTGCGTGCCGCCCGACTACGAGGCGGAGGTGATGGACCGCTACAACCGGCGCATCTCGGGCGAGGTGAAGAGCATGCGCTTCATCACGCAGGGCCTGCACCGCGACGGCCGCGTGGTCTACATCGAAGTGCACGGCGAGGCCATGCAGTACCGCGGGCAGCCGGCGATCGTGGGGGTCGGCGTCAACGTCAGCGCCCAGGTGCAGCGCGATGCCGAGCTGCAGCAGTCGCGGCAGGAGTACCGCCAGCTCGCCTCGCACCTCAACAGCATCCGCGAACAGCAGCGCGCCGACTACGCGCGCGAGGTGCACGACGTGCTGGGCGGCCTGCTGACCTCGATGAAGCTCGACGTCGGGCGCATCTCGCGCCGCTCGCGCTCGCGCACCATCCGCGGCATTGCGACGGACCTGAACGCGCTGCTGCTCGAAGCCATCGACAACGTGCGCGAGCTGTCGGAATCGATGCGCCCGCAGCTGCTCGACCACCTGGGCCTGCACGCCGCGATCGCGGGCCACCTGGCCCGCTTCCGCGAGCGCTCGGGCCTCAAGGTGAGCATGCAGCCGGACGAGTTCGATCTCGACCTGTGCCGCTGGCGCTCGATCGCGGTCTACCGGATCTTCCAGGAGGCGCTGACCAACGTGGCGCGCCATGCCAGGGCGACCGCCGTGGCGGTGCGCCTGCGCCGCAGCGACGACGCCTTCTGGCTCGAGATCGAGGACAACGGCTGCGGCATGCCCGGCGCCGGCAGCATCCGGCACGACGCCACCCGCCATTCGCTCGGACTGATCTCCATGCGCGAGCGCGCGCACGAGATCGGCGGCACCCTGCTGATCGACTCCGCCCCGGGCGCCGGCACCCGGATCACGCTGCACGCACCGATCATCGACAACCCGCTGCTGCGCGCATGATCAACGTGCTGATCATCGACGACCATGCGATGTTCCGCTCGGGCCTGCGCAAGGTGCTTCAGGATGCGCCGGACATCGCGCGGGTCGAAGAGACCGGCGAGTGGCGCGACGGGCTCGCGCTGCTCGAGCGCGGCGACACCCACGTGCTGCTGCTCGACATCAACCTGCCCGACACCAGCGGGCTGGACGTGCTCGACACGGTCCATGCGCGCTTCCCGGCGGTGCACGTCGTCATGCTGAGCATGTACGCGGCGCCGCAGTACGCCATCCGGGCGCTGCGCAACGGCGCCAAGGGCTATGTGGCCAAGGACATGGAGGCGAGCGACCTGATCGCGGCGATCCGCAACGTCAACCGGGGCAAGAAGTTCATCACCCCCGCGGTGACCGACGCGCTGCTCGACTCGGTGAACGGCCTGGCGCCTCATCCGCGACCGCACGAGCACCTGTCGGCGCGCGAGTCGCAGATCATGCGGATGATCGTCGCGGGCGAGGCCTTGACCGCGATCGCCGAACGGCTGCTGATCAACGTGAAGACGGTGAGCACCTACCGGCGGCGGATCCTCGAGAAGCTGGGGGTCGCCTCCAACGCGCAGCTGGTGCAGTACGCGGTGCACAACGGCCTGCTCGACTGAAGCGCCCGGGCGGGATCGGCCTGCGTGGCGGGGATCAGGCCGGCAGCCTGAACAGGCTGGTCGCCTCGAGGTCGAGCACCGGCAACTGGCGCTGGTTGAAGAGCCGCCAGCGCCAGCGCAGGATGCCCAGCGTCGGCCGCTTCTCGGAGCGCCGCACCTCGATCACGTCGGCCAGCAGGCGCAGGCTGTCGCCCGGGCGCACCGGATTCGGCCACTTGAGGAAGGCCAGGCCCGGCGAGGCGAAGGATTCGGAGCCGGCCAGCGCCGCCTCGGTGACCAGCCGCATCGCGATCGCGCTGGTGTGCCAGCCGCTCGCGATCAGGCCGCCGAAGGGCCCCTCGGACGCCGCCTCGGCGTCGGTGTGGAACCACTGCGGGTCGTAGGCCCGAGCGAACTGCAGGACTTCCGCCTCGGTCACGAGGTACGGGCCGGCCTCGATGACGCGGCCCGCATGGAAGTCGGCGAACTTCATCGTGGCAGTTCTTTCTGGTCAGTTGAGGACAGAGCAAAAACTGCTGCGCAGTTTCTTGGTCTGTCCCGCAAGGTCTCAGTATGTCTCCAGATGCAGGCGGCCTTCGCGCTTGAGGCCCGAGCCGACCGTGTCCCAGTCCAGACCGGCCTCCGTCGCGACGTCGCGCAGCGCCAGCACCACGCCCTCTTCCATGCTCTTGAGGCCGCAGACGTAGAAGTGGGTCTGGCCGTCCTTGAGCAATTCGGCCAGGTCGGCGGCGCGCTCGCGCATCAGGTCCTGCACGTAGCGCTTGGGGCTTCCCGGCGTGCGCGAGAAGGCGAAATTGATGTCGATGAAGTCCTTGGGCAGCGTCTGCAGCGGACCGAAGTACGGCAGCTCCTGCTGCGTGCGGGCGCCGAAGAACAGCATCAGCTTGCCGCTCTCGAACTTGCCGCTCTTGCGCAGCCGCCGGCGCCATTCGGTCATGGCGCGCATCGGTGCGCTGCCGGTGCCGGTGCAGATCATCACGATGTGCGACTTGGGGTGGTTCGGCATCAGGAACGAGGCGCCGAAAGGCCCGATCACCTGCACCTTGTCGCCGACCTTGAGGTCGCACACGTAGTTGCTGGCCACGCCGCGCACCGGCTTGCCCTGGTGGTCCTCCAGCACGCGCTTCACGGTCAGCGAGATGTTGTTGTAGCCCGGCCGCTCGCCGTTGCGCGGACTCGCGATGGAGTACTGGCGCGCGAAGTGCGCCTTGCCGTTGGCATCGGTGCCGGGCGGGATGATGCCGATCGACTGGCCCTCGAGCACCGGGAACGGCATGGYGCCGAAGTCGAGCACGATGTGGTGGGTCTGGTTCTCGAAGCCGGCCTCGGTGCAGTTGAAGTTGCCCACCACGGTGGCGGTGGTCGGATTCTTCGGCGGATGCAGGTTGGTGTAGGCGTGCGCGGCCGACCAGGGCGGCACGGTGGAACCGTACTGCGCCGAATCGAAAACCACTTCGCCGGGCGCCGCTGGCGGCTGCGGCGGCGCGGCCGGCACTTGCTGCAGCAGCGCCTCCTGTGGCGCACCGACGCCTTCGGCCTCGAGCTGCTCGGGCGTGAGTTCGGCCGGCAGCTCGTCCCAGGTCAGCTGCTCCTCGATCGAGTAGGCGCGCACCAGGGGCATGGTGCGCCAGTTGTCGATCGAGCCGGTCGGGCACGGCGAGATGCAGGCCATGCAGCCGTTGCAGACATCGGCACGAACGACGTAGTTGCGGTCGTCGTGCGTGATCGCATCGACCGGGCAGGTGGCTTCGCAGGTGTTGCAGCGAATGCAGATCTCGGGGTCGATCAGGTGCTGCCTGATCACAGAAACATCGACTGCCATGTCCATCGTGGGTCTCCTCTATCGTCCAGACGGTCCATACCGTTCAGGGTACTTGTACCGCCCCGGCCGCGCATAGCGCCGGCCCCTTCGTGAAACACCGCGGAGCTGGCGTGGCCAGGCCGCTGGTGTTGCCCCCGGTAGGGGGTGGGCGCCCGGACACGAAGTGCCGGGCAACCTGGGGGCGAGCAACAGTTCAGCCGAAGCGAACGTACTCAAAATCCACAGGTTGACGGTTAATGCCCATCACCGGCGGCGCGATCCAGCCGGCGAACTTGCCCGGGTCGACCACCCGGCCCATCAACGATGCCACGAAAGCAAAGTCATCGGGCGTCGGCAGCCATTCGCCCTTCTTCGCGGCCCATTCGGCCTCGCTCACCACCCGGCCGTCCGGCGACATCTTGATGCCGGCCAGCGCGCCGATCTGGCGGTTGAATGCCTTGTGCGGCACGGTCAGGCGGGTCGGGATGCCGGCCTTCTCGAGCACCTTGTTCCAGCGCTGCACGCCGGCCACCGAGTCCTTGATGAAGTCGTCGCGCAGCACTTCGTTGAGCGCGTTGAGCATCGGCACGTCCTTCTCGACGAGCTGGCCGTTCACCACCTCGAGCACCTTGTAGGTCTGGCCCTTGAGCACGTGGTCGTCGGTGCGCTTGCCTTCTTCGTAGCGGCCCTTCAGGCCCGAGCTGTAGAAGATCGCGGCGTTGCTCGACTGGTCGGCGCCGAACAGGTCGATGGTCACGCTGTAGTGGAAGTTCAGGTAGCGCTGGATGGTGCCGAGGTCGATGGCGCCGGCCGCACGCACCTTCTGCGGATCGTCGGTCTTGAGTTCGTTCATGACCTGCGCGGTGCGCTGCAGCACGCGCGACACGCCGCTCTCGCCCACGAACATGTGGTGCGCTTCCTCGGTCAGCATGAACTTGGTGGTGCGCGCCAGCGGATCGAAGGCGCTCTCGGCCAGCGCCGACAGCTGGAACTTGCCGTCGCGGTCGGTGAAGTAGGTGAACATGAAGAACGCCAGCCAGTCGGGCGTCTTCTCGTTGAAGGCGCCCAGGATGCGCGGGTTGTTGGCATCGCCCGACTGGCGCTGCAGCAGCGCCTCGGCCTCTTCGCGGCCGTCGCGGCCGAAGTGCTTGTGCAGCAGGTAGACCATTGCCCACAGGTGGCGGCCCTCTTCCACGTTGATCTGGTAGAGGTTGCGCAGGTCGTACATGCTGGGCGCAGTCAGGCCCAGGTGGCGCTGCTGCTCGACCGAGGCCGGCTCGGTGTCGCCCTGCGTGACGATGATGCGGCGCAGGTTGGCGCGGTGCTCACCAGGCACGTCCTGCCAGGCCTTCTCGCCCTTGTGGTCGCCGAAGTGGATCTCGCGGTTGGCGTCGCCCGGGTTCAGGAAGATGCCCCAGCGGTAGTCGCGCATCTTCACGTGGCCGAACTGGGCCCAGCCCTGCGGGTCGACGCTGACCGCCGTGCGCAGGTAGACCTCGTAGGCGGTCGAGCCATCCGGGCCGACGTCGTCCCACCAGTTGACGAAGTTGGGCTGCCAGCCTTCGAGCGCGCGCTGCAGCGTGCGGTCTTCGCCGAGGTTGACGTTGTTGGGGATCTTTTCGCTGTAGTTGACCGTGCTCATGGCGTGCTTCCTTTGGGAGTTCGTTGTGGGCGGATGGATCAGACGCGGTTCAAGTCGAAGCCGGCCTTCTCGCCGGTGCCGTAGACCTTCAGGGCACCCTTGGCACCGACCGCGTTGGGGCGGTTGAAGATCCAGTTCTGCCAGGCGGTGAGCCGGCCGAAGATGCGGGTGTTCATGTTCTCCTTGCTGGCGAAGCGCAGGTTGGCTTCGAGGCCGGTCAGCGCGTCGGGCGACATCGCGGCGCGTTCCTCGATCGCCATGCGGATCTCGTCGTTCCAGTCGATGTCGTCGGGCGCGGCCGTGACCAGGCCGAGCTTCAGCGCTTCGTCGGCATCCAGCGCCTTGCCGGCGGCGCCGCGCGCGCCTTCCAGCGGAGCGCTCTCTTCATAGAAGCGGCGCTGCAGGCGGCTCTGGTCGTTGACCATCGGGAAGAAGCCGAAGTTGAGCTCGTTCAGCGTCAGCTTGGGCGCCTTCTCGGGCGCGTCGGGCAGCGCCAGCATGTAGGCGCGGTCGGCCGCGAAGGCCAGCTCGGCCAAGGTGCCGGCAAAGCAGGAGCCCTCTTCGACCAGGGCGAACAGGCTGCGCGACGAGACGTCGAGCCGGGCCAGCGTGCGGCGCAGCGCGCCGATGGTCTCGCGCACCAGCCAGTGGTCCTTGTTCGCCAGCATGGTGGCGTCGCTGGCCAGCACGGCCTGGGCATCGCCCTCGGTCTTGAGCAGCCAGGTGCCGATGTCGAGCTCGTTGGTGCGCAGGTTCAGGATCGCGTCGTCGAGCTGGCGCGCCATCGCGAGCGGCCACCAGCCGGCGCCGGCGGCTTCGATCGCGCCGATGTCGGCCGGTTGCGCACCCTTCGGCGCCTTGACCGTCAGGGTCGCGGTGCGGCGGGCGCGGTCGATCTCGACCGTGACGTGCTCGTAGCGCAGGCTGTCGGCGCCGTCCTCGCGCTCGAGGCGTGCCAGGCTGACGCCCTTGCCTTCGGCCGGGCGAAGGCTGCCTTCGGCCAGCTTGGCGGCGCGCTCCTGCACCGCGGCGCCGAACTGGGCCGGCTTGGCGATCGCATCGACCAGGCGCCACTCGACGGCGCGCTGGCCGCGAACGCCTTCGACGCTGGTGCAGAAGATGTCGGCCAGGTCATGGCGCACGCGGCGCTTGTCGGTCACGCGGGTCAGGCCGCCGGTGCCGGGCAGCACGCCGAGCAGCGGCACTTCGGGCAACGAGACCGAGGAGGAACGGTCGTCGACCAGAAGGATCTCGTCGCACGCCAGGGCCAGCTCGTAGCCGCCGCCGGCACAGGCGCCGTTGACCGCCGCGAGGAACTTCAGGCCCGAATGCTTCGACGAGTCCTCGATGCCGTTGCGGGTCTCGTTGGTGAACTTGCAGAAGTTCACCTTCCAGGCATGGCTCGAGACGCCGAGCATGAAGATGTTGGCGCCCGAGCAGAAGATGCGGTCCTTGCCGCTGGTGACGATCACCGAGCGCACCTGGGGATGCTCGAAACGCACGCGGTTCAGCGCGTCGTTGAGCTCGATGTCGACGCCCAGGTCGTAGCTGTTGAGCTTGAGCTTGTAGCCCGGGCGGATGCCACCGTCTTCCGCGATGTCGAGCGACAGGCGGGCCACCGGGCCCTCGACACTCAATGTCCAGTGGCGGTACTGCGTGGGATCGGTGCGGTAATCCACGCGGGCGGGGTGAGCGGCAGTGTCGGTCATGTCGAGGTCTCCTGTGGGGTTCGGGGGCGTCGAGGAACAATAATGCAGTTTTCGAGCGCCAGGACATGCATCATGCTGCATGTTTGCGGACGCGTCAACACTGGAATGACTTTTTTACAGGTCCTGCAACGCCGGCCTCAGACTTCCTGCGCCATGGCCTCGCGCACGGCCGTGCGCAGCAGCTGGAAGCTGTCGGCCAGGCCGCGCCCGCTGGTGTCCACGCTGAGGTCGRCCTTCGAATAGAAGGCCGCGCGGCCGCTCAGGATGCGGCGCAGATCGTCCATCGCCTCCTTGCTGGCGGCCATCGGGCGGGTGTCGCCCTGGGCGGCCACCCGGCCCATGTGTTCCTCGGGTGCGGCTTGCAGCCAGACCGTGGTGCAGTGCGCCAGCAGCTGGTTGAAGGTGGCCGGATCGGAGACGATGCCGCCGGGCGTGGCGATCACCACCTCGCTGTAGATCTGCACCGTTTCCTCGAGTGCGCGCCGCTCGTAGCGGCGGTAGGCGTTGGTGCCGTAGAGGTCGTGGATCTCGCGCACGCTGCAGCCGGCGAACTTCTCGATCTCGCGGCTCAGTTCGACGAAAGGCACTTCGAGGTCGTCCGCGAGCATCTGGCCCAGGGTGGACTTGCCTGCCCCGCGCAACCCGACCAGCGCGATGCGCCGGTGCCGCGCCGGGTCGCCGGCCGCGGTGCCGAGCAATTCGCCCAGCGCGATGCGGGCGCGGCGCAGGTCGGCCTCGCCGCGGCCCTCGAGCAGCTCGCGGATCAGCAGCCATTCGGGCGAGGTGGTGGTCACGTCGCCGACCAGCTCGGCCAGCGAGCACTGAAGCGCGGTCGCCACCTGCTGCAGCACCAGGATCGAGGCGTTGCCGATGCCGTATTCAAGATTGGCCAGATGGCGCTCCGAGACCTCGGCCGCCTGCGCCACGGCCTTGCGCGTCAGTCCGCGGCGGGCGCGCAGGTTGCGCACGCGCTCGCCCAGCGCCGCCAGCAGCGGGTTCTTGGCCTCCTCGGCCGGCGGGGTCGCCTCATGGGGCACGGTCAATACCGCGTCGACAGCTCGCTCGTTCATGGCTCTTTCTCGTTGTCCTCGATGGCCCGCAACTCAGGGTTAACGCGCACTCATGCACTATATTGCTTGACACTCACTGTGTCGGTGCTTATGGTTCGTGTACAGGCAAGATACTGCACGAAAGCATTTGCCGCAAGTTGTTCCCCACGCACGAAGAAATATCCCATGTCCAAGCAAGCCTTCCACCAGCGCGTCGCCGACCTGGCGTCGCAGATCGCCGGCCGGCCGCTCGACGACGAGCTCGACCGCTGGCTCAACAGCCAGCATGGCGCCGGCAGCCCCACCTTCGAAGGCCTCAAGCAGGCCTGCGTCGAGGGCGTGGCCGAAGGCTGGCTGTGCGAGCGCGAGGGCGGCGGCATCCGCTATGGACGGGTGTTCAAGGCCGAGGACGCGCTGGGCCGCTTTTCGGTCGACGTGGTCGACATGCGGGACATCGCCGGGCCGCACCACACGCATCCGAATGGCGAGATCGATTTGATCATGCCGCTGGAGGGCGACGCGACCTTCGACGGCCGGCCGGCCGGTTGGTGCGTCTATCCGCCCGGGAGCGCCCATCACCCCACGGTCGAACAAGGGCGCGCGCTGGTTCTTTATCTCCTGCCCGAAGGGCAAATCCAGTTCACCAAATGACCCACACCCCCAGGTTGGCTCACTGCGTGTAGCCGCCCACCCCCTTGCAGGGGGCAACACCTGCGGCCCGGCGAAGCCGGTTCCGCGGTGTTTCACGAACAGACGATTGGAACCATCCGCAATGACCGAATTTCTCCCCAACTACGTCGCCGGACGCTGGCAGGCCGGCAGCGGCGCCGGCACGGCGCTCGTCGATCCGGTGCTCGGCACCGAGCTGGCGCGGGTCGACGCGACCGGGCTCGACCTCCCCGGCGCCTTCCGCTTCGCCCGTGAAACGGGCGGCGCGGCGCTGCGCGCCCTGACCTACCGCGAGCGCGCCGGCTTGCTGGCCGCGATCGTGAAGGTCCTGCAAACCCACCGCGACGCCTATTACGAGATCGCCACCGCCAATTCGGGCACGGTGAAGAACGACTCGGCGGTCGACATCGACGGCGCGATCTTCACCGTGGGGCAGTACGCCAAGTGGGGCGACGCGCTCGGCGACGTCCGCGCGCTGCGCGACGGCGAACCGGTCAAGCTCGGCAAGGAACCGCTGTTCCAGTCGCAGCACCTGCAGGTGCCCACGCGCGGCGTGGCGCTGTTCATCAACGCCTTCAACTTCCCGTCCTGGGGCCTGTGGGAGAAGGCCGCGCCGGCGCTGCTCTCGGGCGTTCCGGTGATCGTGAAGCCCGCGACCTCCACCGCCTGGCTCACGCAGCGGATGGTGCGCGACGTGGTCGAGGCCGGGGTACTGCCGGCCGGCGCGCTGTCGGTGGTCTGCGGCAGCTCGGCAGGGCTGATGGACCAGTTGGAACCCTTCGACGTGGTTTCGTTCACCGGCTCGGCCGAAACCGGCGCCGTGATCCGCTCGCACCCCGCGGTGGCGCAGCGCTCGGCGCGCGTCAACATCGAGGCCGACAGCCTGAATTCCGCCCTGCTGCTGCCGGATGCGGCGCCGGGCTCCGACGCCTTCAATCTGCTGGTGCGCGAAGTGGTGCGCGAGATGACCGTGAAGTCGGGCCAGAAATGCACCGCCATCCGCCGCATCCTGGTGCCCGCCGCGGTCTACGACGCCGCGGCGCAAGCCATCGGCGCCAAGCTGGCCGGCATCACCGTCGGCAATCCGCGCAACGAGGGCGTGCGCATGGGGTCGCTCGTGAGCCGCGCCCAGCTGGCCGCGGTGCGCGAAGGGCTGGAGGCGCTCAAGGCGCAGGCCGGCGTGTTGCACGATGGCAGCGCCGCGCCGCTGGTCGACGCCGACCCGGCCGTCGCCGCCTGCATCGGCCCGGTGCTGCTGGGCGCGCGCGATGCCGACGCGGCCGACCGCGTGCACGAGGTCGAGGTCTTCGGCCCGGTCGCCACGCTGCTGCCCTACCGCGACCTCGACCATGCGGTCGCGCTCGCGCATCGCGGCCAGGGCTCGCTGGTGACCTCGCTCTACGGCGCCGACGATGCCGAGCTCGGCCGGGTTGCCGTGCAGGTCGCCGCCAGCCACGGCCGCGTGCACGTGATCACGCCCGAGGTGGCGCAGGCCCAGACCGGCCACGGCAACGTGATGCCGATGTCGCTGCACGGCGGCCCCGGCCGCGCCGGCGGTGGCGCCGAGCTGGGCGGCCTGCGGGCGCTGGGCTTCTATCACCGCAAGAGCGCCGTGCAGGCCAGCCCCGGCGTGCTGGCGCAGCTCGGGCTTCAGCAGACAAGGACCGAAGGAGACACACGATGAACCTGCCCGACACATTCAACTTCGCCGAACACCTGTTCGTGCTGAACCGCGGCCGCGCCCAGAAGATCGCCTATGTCGACGACCGCGGCGCGCTCGGCTACGGCCAGCTCGAGGACCGCGCGCGCCGGCTCGCCGCGGCCCTGCTGGCGAGCG
Source organism: Variovorax sp. P1_H12_2 (assembly GCF_056405335.1). NCBI lineage: Bacteria > Pseudomonadati > Pseudomonadota > Betaproteobacteria > Burkholderiales > Comamonadaceae > Variovorax > Variovorax sp. P1_H12_2. Next base: position 1,784 of record NZ_JBFUCI010000056.1, on the reverse strand, counting down.
GCGCGCGACGCGAGGAGCGCGCGCTGCTGCTGATGCTCGACGGCAGCGACTGGCCCGTGAGCTTCCTCGGCTGCCTCTATGCCGGCGTGGTGCCGGTGGCGGTGAACACGCTGCTCACGGCCGACGACTACGCCTACATGCTCGACCACAGCGGCGCCACCACCGCGCTGGTGTCGGGCGCGCTGCTGCCGGTGCTGCAGGAGGCGATGGCGAAGGGACCGAACGCGCTGCGCACGCTGTTCGTCTCGCAGCCCGACGGCCCGCTGCCCGAGGGCGCGCGGAATTTCGACTCCGCCATCGCCGCCAGCGAACCGCTCGCGGCACCGGCGGCCACCGGTCCGCAGGACCACGCCTTCTGGCTCTATTCCTCCGGCTCCACCGGCAAGCCCAAGGGCACGGTGCACACGCACGCCAACCCCTGGTGGACCGCCGAGCTCTACGGCAAGCCGGTGCTCGGCCTGACCGAGAACGACATCTGCTTCTCGGCCGCGAAGATGTATTTCGCCTACGGACTCGGCAACGCGCTGACCTTCCCGCTGTCGGTCGGCGCCACCGTGCTGCTGATGGCCGAGCGCCCCACGCCCGATGCCACCTTCAAGCGCTGGACCGGCGCCCACAAGCCGACCGTGTTCTTCGGCGCGCCGACCGGCTTCGCGGGCATGCTCGCCTCGCCCCGCCTGCCGGCGCGCGAGGCGGTCGCGCTGCGCATGTGCTCCTCGGCCGGCGAGGCGCTGCCGGGCGAGATCGCGCAGCGCTTCCAGCAGCACTTCGGCTGCGAGATCGTCGACGGCATCGGCTCGACCGAGATGCTGCACATCTTCCTCTCCAACCGGCCGGGCGACATCCGCTACGGCACCACCGGCCGCCCGGTCGAGGGCTACGAGATCGAGCTGCGCGGCGAGGACGGCCGCCCGGTCGCGGTCGGCGAGGTCGGCGACCTCTACATCAAGGGCCCGAGCACCGCGCTGATGTACTGGGGCAACCCCGAGAAGAGCAGCGAGACCTTCCGCGACGGCTGGACCAAGAGCGGCGACAAGTACTCGCGCGATGCCGACGGCTACTACACCTATGCGGGCCGCAGCGACGACATGCTCAAGGTCAGCGGCATCTATGTCTCGCCCTTCGAGGTCGAGGCCACGCTGATGCAGCACCCGGCGGTGCTCGAGGCCGCGGTGATCGGCAAGGAGGACGCCGACGGGCTCACGAAGACCAAGGCCTTCGTGGTGCGCAAGGACGGCCAGTCGGTCAGCGACGACGAGCTCAAGGCCTTCGTGAAGGAACGCCTGGCGCCCTACAAGTACCCGCGCTTCATCGAGTTCGTGGAGGAACTTCCAAAAACCGCCACCGGAAAGATCCAGCGATTCCGTCTTCGCGAGCGGGAGCAGAAATGACCCCCACGTTCGGCACTTCGTGTCCTCTCTGCCCCCCGAGGGGGCGCGTTTCGCCTTGGGGCGGCCCGGCGGCGAAACCATGACCACCGACTCCGAATTCGCCGCCATCCGCTGGCGGGGAAAGGAAGTGCGCATCGAGTACGCGCGGATCGCCCCCGAACGCACCGACGCGCCGCTGGTGGTCTTCCTGCACGAAGGCCTCGGGTCGATCGCGATGTGGAAGGATTTCCCCGAGCGCCTGTGCGAAGCCGGCGGCTTCCGCGGGCTGGTGTTCTCGCGCCCCGGCTACGGCCGCTCGACGCCGCGCGGGGCCGACGAAACCTGGGATGTCGACTTCATGCACCGGCAGGCGCACGAGGTGCTGCCGGCGTTCTTCGAGGCGCTGGGCATCGC